>NZ_JBANBK010000001.1:0-255755 GCF_053572325.1 Bradyrhizobium sp. UFLA05-112
CCAGGTTGAATGGATTCAGCAACCTCAGTCTGGCCTCAGACCCGGTCGCTATCCACTCCCCATGGAATCTTCGCTGCGCTCGCAATGACGAAGTGCGAGCAATAGCACCCGCTATCGCAAGTCCAGAACGCGTTGCTATGCACTTCGCGCTGCAGCGAGAGCCGGCGATCTACCGGCAGGACAATCCGGCATCGATCGTGGTCCAGAAGCCGCAATGTTCCGGTGCAGCCATCGGCGCGCCGGCGTGGGCCTCAAAGAGCAGGATCGCGATGGTGAAGACGACCAGTGCGGAGGAAAACAGGAAGAAGCGGTTCATCATGATGAATGGCGTTTAGCTGACATCATGGTCGAACTATGACCGGCGACGCTGAATGAAACCTGAAACCGGCGCGTTACACGATTCGTAGCTCTACGCTGTCGGCCATGACGACCTGTGCAGGGCGGTGCTCGATGCGGGGCTGTCCGCTACGACGTTGTTCCTCGGGCGGCCCCGCTTGGGGAACTGCCGGCCCGCCCTCCCCTCACCGCGCCAGCCATTCCGCGACCTGCTTCTGCGAATCCGCGCGGGCCTCGGTGTCGGTTCCGACATGGCCGCGATCGGGCGTTGCCACGTCGGGGCTGGTGGCAGGCGCGTGCAGCGGGAGGTTGGCGCGGTCGAAATCGTGATAGGCGCCGGGATAGACCACGATGCGTGCGAGCGCGCTGCGGCCGTAGGCGCCGTCCACCATCTGGCGGCAGGCCGGCGGCGAGGAGATGTCATCCTTGCCGCCGATCAGGAGCAGAGTCGGCACGCGCGTGCTCCAGCCGAGCCCCGCCGAAATGCGGCAGTCCGGATAGAACGCGATCGCGGCGCGAAAATCCGGCGCACCATCGCGGCCGGCGTTTTGCGGGCGCACGGCCCAGAGCAGCGCGCTCGCACCATTGGCCCAACCGATCAGGCTGACGCGATCGCGCGCGACCCAGGGCTGCTTCATCAGCCAGCCGCGTGCCGCCGCGATGTCGGCAACGCGCTCGCGCCGCGCCTTGACGTGCACGTCCTTGACGCGGCATTGCGGCCCGACTTCGCGCGAGCCGTAGCTGTCGGGCCAGAGCACCGCGTTGCCGGCCTTGAGCAGTTGCTCGGTCCAGTCGCGGTAGCGCGGCAGCACGGGATCGGAATGACCGCCAAGGCCGCCGCAGCCGTGCAGCGCGATCACGGTCGGAAACGGGCCATCGCCATCGGGCTTGTAGAGCTGCGCGTGCAGTGCTCCCGAGCCAAGCGGAATCTCGATCGCCTGCGGCGCGGGCGCGGCGCGCGCGACCGACATCAGGAGCATTGCGAAGAGAATGGTGAACGGAAGGCGCATCGGAGACTGCCGGGTCATGAGCGGACCGGGACCAACGATCCTTCGCCGCAAAATTATCACGCGGAAATGCCTGCAAAACATCACAAATCGGTGGGTTTAACGGGCGGACAAGCGACCCCATCTATGCTAGATTGAAATCAACCAAATCACGCCCCTCACGCGGGCTTCCACGGAGACGATCGACCGTGCTGAACAAGTTCGGCCCCTCGGGCCATGGCGAGGCGCAGGTGCAATATCTGGACGGCGATTTTCGCGTGATCTCGCCGGGGACTTATGTGCGCTGCGCCGTGACCGACACGCGGATCCCTCTCGACGAGCTGAAATACTGGAGCGTCGACCTGCAAGAGGCCTACGCCCAACCGACCGCCGTGCTGCAACGGCATTTTCCGCGCGCGCTGACGTCGCAGGAGTGATGGCCGCGCTGGCGGCGACGGCGATGGACGACAGTTCACGCGAATTCTCCCGTTCGAGCCTGCATCGATAGGCAGCATTCGATGAATGGCGGCTGAATGGGGATTGCGCAGGGTGGGCAAAGGCGCGCAGCGCCGTGCCCACCATCTTTCCCTAACCGAGACAGAAAGTGGTGGGCACGCTTCGCTTTGCCCACCCTACAAACTGCAATTCAGCGCCCGCTACAAACTGCAATTCAGCGCGCCGCGAACCTGCTCTCTCTTGCCCTGAACAGGCGGTCGCTGACGAAACGGCGCAGGCCCGGCATATCGTCGAATTCGAGCGTGACGGCGAACGACACGATGTCGGGGCTGAGGCCCGCCATGCCGCGCAGGCGCGCGAGGTCCTTCTCGGTGGTGACGAGCGTGAGCTGCTCGCGTCTTGCCTCATCCACCATCGCATCGATCTCGGCCTTCGAGAACATGTGATGATCGGCGAAAGGATGCGCGCGCGCGACGTCGATGCCACTGGCACGCAGCGTCCGGAAGAAGCGCTCGGGATCGCCGATTCCGGCAAAGGCGAGCACCGGCTTGCCGAACAGCCGCGCGACCGATACAGCCTCCGGCTTCAGACGCGCGCGCAGCACCGGTTTTCCGCGCGCGGCGATTTCGGCGGCGATGCCGTCCACGGCCTGTCCGTCGCCGATCAGAACAAGCGCGTCGGTGCGCGACATCTGCATCTTCAGCGGCGCGCGCAGGGGCCCTGCGGGAAACACCTCGCCGTTGCCGATCCCGCGCACGCCGTCGATCACGATGAGCGAGGCATCCTTCTGGATGCGCGGATTCTGAAAGCCGTCGTCCATCAGGATCACGGTCGCGCCCTGCGACCTCGCAAGCGCAACACCACTGATGCGGTCGCGCGCCACCGCGACCGGCACCTCGCGCACCATCATCAGCGGCTCGTCGCCGACATCGGCCGCGCTGTGCCTGGCAGCATCGACTATCACCGGGCCCTGCAAGCGCCCGCCATAGCCGCGGCTGAGCACGACCGGAGCTTCGCCGAGCGCGCGCAAGAGTTTGGTCAGGGCCAGCACCGTCGGCGTCTTGCCGGCGCCCCCGACATGATAGTTACCGACGCAGAGCACGGGAATGCCGGCATCAAAGCCCTTGCGCATCATGCGGCGCTCCGCGACCGCGCCATAGAGCGCACCGAGCGGCCGTAAAAGATGCGACTTGAACGAACGTGGCCGGTACCAGAAGGCCGGCTCACGCATTGGCGGCTCCCATCTCGAGCCGGAGCTGAAGCAGATAGGGTTCGAGGGCCACGAGCGTGCGATCCAGCGCGCCGCCGAGCTGCTCCACCACGCCATGGCCGGCGCGCTGCATCTTGTCGCGCACGGCGGGATCCGCGAGCAACTGGCCGAGCTGCTTCACCAGCGCCTCCTGGCTGTCGGCGACGCGCGCGCCGCCGCTTTGGTCGAGCGCCTCATAGAGCTCGCTGAAGTTGGAGACGTTCGGCCCGTGGACGATGGCGGCGCCGAGCTTGATCGCCTCGATCGGATTCTGGCCGCCATGCCCGATCAGCGATTTGCCCATGAACACGATCGGAGACAGGCGGTAGAACAGGCCGAGCTCGCCCATGGTGTCGGCGACATAGATGTCGGTCGCAGCCGTCGGCAGCTCCTCGCGCGAGCGCTGGCCCGGCTTCAGGCCCGCGGCCGTGATCAACCCCGATATCGACGAGCCGCGATCCGGATGACGCGGCACGATCACGGTCAGCAGCGAAGGAAAGAAACCAGTGAGCGTGCGATGCGCCGAGATCAGCATCTCGTCCTCGCCCGGATGGGTCGAGGCCGCGACGATGATGGGACGTCCCCGCGTCACCGCCATCAGCCGCTCGAGCTTTGCGGGATCTGCGGGCGGGGCCGGCACGTCGAGCTTGAGGTTGCCCGTGATCGCGACGTTCTGGCTGCCGAGCGCGGCAAAGCGCTCCGCATCGGTCTTCGACTGCGCGAGGCAGATGTCGAACTTGGAGAGCAGCGCCGAGATCGTGCCCTGCACCCGCCGCCAGCGCGGGAAGGAACGCGGCGACATCCGCCCGTTGATCAGGACCATCGGCACGCGCCGCGCGGCGCCCGCCAGAATCAGGTTCGGCCACAGATCGGATTCGATGAACAAAGCGAGCGACGGCTGCCAGTGATCGAGGAAGCGCGCGACATAGCGCGGCGAGTCATACGGCACGTATTGATGGATGACGTCGGGCGGAAAGCGCTTGGCCACCATCGCGGCCGAGGTCACCGTGCCCGATGTCAGCAGGATCCGCAAATTGAGGTCGCGTAGCCGCTCGACGAGCGCCGCTGCGGCCAGCACCTCGCCGACGCTGGCGCCGTGGATCCAGACCAGCGGGCCATGCGGCCGCACGTCCTCGCTGAGGCCGCGCCGTTCGCCGACGCGGGCCGGGTCTTCCTTGCCCTGCTTGAGCCGGCGCTTGATCAGCGCAGGCGCGAGCGGCACCAGGCCGGACGACAGCCGCTGGTACATCCGCAGCGTCATCGGCAGCGAATTAGGCATGGTCCGGTTCCGGGCGGCCGAGTTGGGCATAGGCGAGGCGGGTCGCTTCGTTCAACGTCTCCTCCAGCTCCTGCCGCAGCGCCTCCATGGTGGCGGCGTCGGCGTCCGGAGGGACGTTGATTTCCTTGATGCCCACCAATGCGCCTCGCCCAAATGGCAAATTGATGGTGGTGCGATCCCAGTTCTTGAGCCGGATGAAGCGGCTGGTCGCCATCGCGAAAGGCATGATCGGCCGCCCCGATTCCCGTGCCAGCATGATGATGCCGAGCCCGGCGACGCGCGCGCGCTTCGGGACATCGGCCGTCAATGCCACATTATAGTTGTCCTGGAGCGCCTGCACCATTTCCCTGAAAGCGCCGACGCCACCTTTACGGTGGAAGGCGCCGCCATGGTCGCCGGAGCCGCGGATGGTGCCGATGCCGAGCCGCTCCACCGCGATGGCGTTGAACTCGCCGTCGCGATGCCGCGAGATCAGCACCTTGGCCCGGTAGGACTCCTTGTTCTTGATGAACGGCGTCAGGAAATGCTGACCGTGCCAGAAGGCGAAGATCGCCGGGATCCGTGGCTCGACCTGGCCGTAGACGTCTGGCGGATCGAACGTAAACTTGTTGGTCCGCCAGACCAGACGCAGATATTCGGCCGCCAGGAAACCGGCGGCACGCTGAACGAAGCTGCTTCGCAGCGTATTGCGAAGCAGTCTCTTCAACGCGCCGGCTTCGGTTCTTGACCCGGGTCGAGCAGCCGGTGGAGATGGACGATGAAATAACGCATCTGCGCATTGTCGACCGTGCTCTGCGCCTTGGCCCGCCAGGCGGCGTGAGCGGTCGCATAGTTCGGGTAGAGGCCGACGATCTCGACGTCGTCCAGATTCTTGAACGTGTTGTGTTCGAGGTCGACGAGCTCGCCGCCGATGACGAGATGGAGCAGTTGTTGCGGGGCGCTATCTGACATGGGTTCTCTTCCTAACGGGCTGCCCGGCAAGCAGTGATCGATAAGCACGACGGACGCGCTCAGGGCAAGGGGCGCTTTCGAAAATGTGCGACAATGTTTGCATGACGGTCGCGGCCCGCGGCCACCAGCACCCCGTGCGCCACTTCCCGGCGATTATAGAGGAGGGGATCTCCGGAGAGGTCGCTCATCCTACCATCCGCTTCCTGCACGATCAAATCGGCCGCCGCAAGGTCCCAGTCATGGCTGTTGCCCCCCGCAAAAGCCGCATCGAGCGCGCCATGGGCAACCCGGCAGAGGCGGAGCGCCAGCGAACCGATTCGCGGATGCAGCTTGATCTCGCCCAGTGACGGCTTGAGGCGCTCGACCAGCGGCTTCGGTCCGGCAACCCGGGAGAAATCGAGCTCTGAGCCTTCCGTCGCCCGCACCGGCACATCGTTCAAGGTCGTGCCGCGTCCGCGCGCGGCGAAGAAGAACTCGCCGCTCGTCGGCGCAAAGACAGCGGCGAGAATGGGCGATGCATCCTCGACCAGGGCCACGCTGACGCACCAGTCGTCATGACCATTGAGATAGTTGCGCGTGCCGTCGATGGGATCGACGACCCAGACCAGCCGCCGCTTCAGCCGCGTCTCGTCGTCGGCGCTCTCCTCCGAGAGCCAGCCATAGTCAGGTGTCGCACCGCGCAGGCGCGCCTCGAGGAGATCGTTGACGGCGATGTCGGCTTCGGAGACCGGCGAGGAGGCGCCCTTGATCCACTTCTTCAGCTCGGTGCGGAACATCGCATGAGCGAGGCTCCCTGCTTCCCGCACCGTCTCCTTCAGCAGCGCCGCGTCGCGTGTCAGGATGGTCTCGCCGATCGTGCTCGCGTCAACGTCCGCCAAGCGTCAGACCCTCGATGCGCACCGTGGGCGCATTGATACCGTAGCGGAACTCGAGATCGTTGGCCGGCTGCATTGATTTGAAAATCTCGAACAGATGGCCCGCGATCGTGACCTCGCTGACGGGATAGGTGGTCTTGCCGTTCTCGATCCAGAAGCCCGAGGCGCCGCGGCTGTAGTCGCCGGTGACGCCGTTGACGCCGGAGCCGATCAGGTCGGTGACGTAGAAGCCCTGCTTGATGTCGGAGATCAGCTCGGCCGGCGTCGGCGTTCCCGCTTCGAGATGCAGATTGTACGGCCCCGGCGAGGGCGAGGAGGAGACGCCGCGATGGGCGTGGCCGGTGGTCTGAAGCCCGAGCTCGCGCGCGGTCGCGCAGTCGAGCAGCCAGGTCGTCAGCACGCCCTCGTCGACCAGCGCCTGGCTCTTCACCGCGACGCCCTCGGCGTCGAAGGTCTGCGAGCGCAGGCCGCGCTTGCGCAGCGGATCGTCGATGATGCGGATGTTCCTGGCAAAGAGCTGCTGGCCGAGCTTGTTCTTCAAGAAGCTGGTCTTGCGCGCGATCGAGGCGCCATTGATGGCGCCGACGAGATGGCCGACCAGCGAGCCCGCGACGCGCGGATCGAACACGACGGGTACCTTGCAGGTCTCGACCTTGCGCGGATTGAAGCGCGCCACGGTGCGCTCGCCCGCGGAGCGGCCGACCGTTTCGGGCGACAGCAGATCGGCGGCATGCGGCGCCGAAGTGAAATCGTAGTCGCGCTCCATGCTCGTGCCTTCGCCGGTAATCGCGGTCGCCGAGATGCCCTGGCTGGAGCGGAGGTAAGAGCCTTGGAAGCCGGTGCTCGTCACCAGCACCATGCCGCCGATGCCGGCGGAGGCCGACGCGCCGCCGGATTTCGTCACGCCTGTCACGGCGAGCGCGGCGGCTTCGGCTTCCAGCGCGCGCCGCTCGAGCTCGGCGGTGGCGGGCACGTTGGGATCGAGCAGGTCGAGATCGGGGAAGTCGCGCGCCAGCAGCGCGGGATCGGCGAGGCCGACATATTTGTCGAGCGGGGCGACCTTCGCCATCGCAACCGCGCGTTCCGCGAGCTTGGTCACGGCGTCGCCGCTGACGTCATTGGTCGAGACCACCGCCTGGCGCTGGCCGACCAGCACGCGCAGGCCGACATCATCGCCCTCGGAACGCTCGGATTCCTCGACGCGGCCGTCGCGGACCTCGACGCCCTGCGAGATGCCGCGCACGGCGACGGCATCGGCCGCGTCCGCGCCGGCACGCTTGGCTGCCTCAACCAGCCGCTGCGCGAGATCTGACAGCGCGGATTGATCGAAAAGGTCGCGGTTGGCCTTGGACGAAAGCGTCGAGCTTGCGGATGGTGAAGCGTTCACGAACGAAATCCTGTCGGGATTGGCGGTTTCGAAGCCAGTTGCGGCCAAACCAACCAGATGTGCCCAATTGGAGCGGACTTCAAGCATTTTCAGGTCACGAAAAGCTCAGATTCTCGCCTTTCGCGCAACGTCCCGTCAATCATGCGCGCCAAGGTCTTGTCAATCATGCTGGGCGGTGACGCCTCCTTAACCAGCCTTTTTAAGCCGTTTCAGCAACCTGTCGCGCTAAGGTCCTCGCATCGACCGGGAACATAATCCCGGCGGGGAGACTTACGAGCCGTGAGGCGTCAAACAGCAACAAGCGGGGCCAATCCCGCCGGGTCGAGCCGCTCCTTGCGGCTCGACCCTCTTTCTCTGCCGGTCCGTTTCGATGCGCATGATCCGCGCGCCGACGGCCACGTCAGGCACATCGAGCTTCATCGCGAACGCGTCGTGCTGCGCCGTGCCGTGCGCGGCATGCAGATGGCCGTCAATGTCCGCGTCAGCGATTTCATCGGCATTGCGCTACGCGGCATCGACGACGCGCAAATGCTCGTCCTCGTGCATCGCGATCCTTCGCTTGCCGTTCCGCTTCTCGTCAGCGCCGACGCCGACGAGATCGCGAAGGCATGGACGATGTGGAGCGAGATCTTCGCCCTGCCCCAGCTGGACGAAGCCAAACGCGATCCCGCAGCCCGGCGCCGCCGCCGCAACGCGATCCGCGATCGCCGTCCGAAATTTCTGGTACGCCGGCGCGCCGGCGTCGCGCGCGAGCTGCCGGTCCATCGCGACGAGCGCGAGATCATCGCGAGGAATTGACGGTGCCATAGGGTGGGCAAAGCGAAAGCGTGCGCACCTCTTCTGTCGCAATCGTGGAAAGATGGTGGGCACGGCGCAAGCGCGCCTTTGCCCGCCCTACGATGCCCGCATCACCGCGTCGGCAAGCAGCCCCGCAAACAGCAGCAACCCCGCATGCTTGTTCGACTTGAACAGGCGAAGGCAGAGCGCCCCGTCGCTGATGTTCAACCGCTTGACCTGCCAGGCCAGATGCGCGGCAAAGGCGGCGAGCCCGAGCCAGGCCGGCCAGCGTACGTCCGCGGAGGCAAAGGCGACGCCGATCAGCATCACCGCGAGCCCGTAGAACATGATCAGCGCCTGATGCGTGTGCGCGCCGAACAGGCGTGCGGTGGACTTGACGCCGATCAGCGCATCGTCTTCGGCGTCCTGATGCGCATAGATCGTGTCATAGCCGATCACCCAGGCGATCGAACCGGCGTAAAGCACGAGCGCCGTCGGATCGACGCGCGCGAAGGTGACGGCAAAGCCCATCAGCGCGCCCCAGGAGAAAGCGAGGCCGAGGAAGACCTGCGGCCACCAGGTGACGCGCTTCATGAAGGGATAGATGGCGACGATCACGAGAGAGGCGATGCCGGTCATGACCGCAAAGCGGTTGAACTGGAGCAGCACGATGAGGCCGACCAGCGCCTGCGCGACCAGGAAGGCCAGCGCCTGCTTCACGGTGATTTGTCCCGCGGGCAGCGGCCGCGAGCGCGTGCGCTCGACCCTGGCATCGAGGTCGCGGTCGGTGATGTCGTTCCAGGCGCAGCCGGCGCCGCGCATGACGAAGGCACCGATGAAGAACAGGACGATCGTAAGCGGCAGATGACGAACATCGCGTGCGATGCCGGCGGCCAACGCCGCCGACCACCAGCACGGCATCAACAGCAGCCAGGAGCCGATCGGGCGATCGTAGCGGGACAGCCGCAAATAAGGCTGCGCCCATTGCGGCGCGATTGTATCGACCCAGTTGCCGGTGGAATCGGCAACGCGGGCGGATGCGCTAGTGCCCGGTTTTCGAAGTTCGTATTCCATCGCAATGCATTCCGGTACGAACTTCGAAAACTATAAGATCACTCGCTAGAAATCATAGTTCACGTGCCGCCGATTTGAAGTTCCGATGAGGTCTCGCGGCAAGCACCGTAGGAACTTCAAATCCGCGGCACACGCCTCATCGGGTCAGGACGTTGCCGTTGAGCGTGTCGAAGGTGTTGCCGCCCTTCTTGGCGGCGTTGGCTTCGGGCGCCGACCCGGAGCCCACCACTTCGCTCAGGGATGGGCCGGCCGGCCCGCGCTGCTTGATCTGCTGCGCCACCTGGCAGACCTTGTTCTGCATGCCCTCGCTGTTCTTGTGCCCGGCCTTCAACTGCTCGCTGATCTGCTGAGGAATTCCGCATTTGGCGGCGTTGGCCTCGACATATCTCATCATCTTCACTTCGGCCTGGACGAAACTGCCAATCAGCTTGCAGGCCTCATCCGGCGGCGCATGGCGATCGCTTGCGGCTTTGATCAGCTTGCCGCGCTTCTCCGTCTCGTCCCGCAGCGCCATGAAGGCCTTCATGCACTGCTCGGCGCCGGCGCTGGGCGCGCTCGGCGACGCGGCGCTGAAGCCGCCCCCGCCGACCGGCGGGGCGCCATTGGTCGGGAACGAAGCCTGCGGTGGGGCCCCGATGCTGGCGACCGGCGCGCGGCCGTTGACCGGCGGAAAAGCGGAATCGTTCGCGGGGGCCGCAGCCTGGCCGGGCAGCGGCGCGGGGAACGCGCTCTGCGCCTGGACGCTGGCCGCGCCCATCGCCACCATGGCGGCAGTGATCGGAACCATCAAACGACGGATCATCAAGGCTGTATCTCCGGCAGGATCCACAGGGGGGGGGTGGCGCCTTCCCAATTGAAGCGCAACCGGCGTTTTCGCGCTTTTACGATTCCTGCCGGACCTTAACAACCCGTCGAATAGGGCAAGAGCGCGGCGCGGGGACGCACGCTGAAGGCAATATTTACCCCCAAATCCCTGCTTTCGGTTAAGAACGCCGCAAACCGGACCCTGAACGCATGCCTTCCCACGACTTCCGTGCCCCCCGCCTGTTCGTCGAGGCCGACCTCATCCAGGACGCCCGGGTCGCGCTCGACCGTGACCAGAGCAATTACCTCGGCAACGTGCTGCGGCTTGGCGCCGGCGATCCCATCCTGGCGTTCAACGGCCGCGACGGCGAATGGCAGGCCGCGATCGAGGGCCGCAAACGCCCCGATGCCCTGGTGATCCTCCAGCAGACCCGCACGCAGGATAACCTGCCTGACCTCGCCTACGTCTTCGCTCCGCTCAAGCATGCGCGGCTGGATTACGTCGTCCAGAAAGCGGTGGAGATGGGCGCCTCGACCCTCCAACCGGTGGTGACCCGCTTTACCCAGGCCTCGCGCGTCAATGGCGAGCGCATGCGCGCCAACGTCATCGAAGCGGCCGAGCAGTGCGGCATCCTGAGCCTTGCGACCGTGGCCGATCTGGTTCCGCTCGAGCGCTTCCTCAGCCAGCGCGCCGCACAGCGGCTCCTGGTGTTTTGCGACGAGGCGGCGGAGACAGAAAACCCGATCGAGGCCCTGAAAACGGCGCGCGATGCGGCTCAGGGCATCGACGTGCTGATCGGCCCCGAGGGCGGATTTGCCGAGGAGGAGCGCGTCCTGGTGCTGCGCCAGCCCCATACCCTGCGCCTGGCCCTGGGTCCGCGGATCCTGCGGGCCGATACCGCGGCGGTAGCGGCCCTTGCACTCGTCCAGTCCGTGCCTGTCTCTTATACACATCACGGACCTCATCATGACCGCGACTGCCACCTCAAATGCTGCCGGCTCCGCCGCCTGGGCGGATACGCTGCTGTTGTCGTTCGCGCAGGCCGGTTACGTCCACGCCGAGCCCCCGATTCTCCAGCCGGCCGAGCCGTTCCTGGATCTCTCCGGCGAGGACATCCGCAAGAGCCTGTACCTCACCACCGACCCGACCGGCGAGGAACTCTGCCTGCGCCCGGACCTGACGATTCCCGTGGCCCGCGATTACCTCGCCTCGGGAAGCGCCGGCGAGCCCGCGGGCTTCAGCTATCTCGGCCCGGTGTTTCGCTACCGGAGCGGCCGTCCGAGCGAGTTCCTGCAAGCCGGCATCGAATCCTTCGGCCGCCAGGACCGCGCCGCGGCCGACGCCGAGATGCTCGCACTGGCGCTGGAGGCGACCGCAGCCTTCGGCGTTCGCGACGTCGAGATCCGCACCGGCGACGTGGCTCTGTTCAATGCCGTGATCGACGCGCTCGACCTATTTCCGGTCTGGCGGCGCCGGCTGATCAAGGATTTCAATCGCAAGATCAGCCTCGAGCAGGATCTGGGACGCCTCTCGATTGCAACCGCCACCACCCGCAACGAATATGAGGGAGTGCTGGCGGCCCTAGCCGGCTCCGACCGCAAGGCGGCGCTTGCGCTGGTCACCGACCTGATGTCGATCGCCGGTACCACCAATGTCGGGGGCCGCACGACGGCCGAAATCGCCGACCGCTTCCTGGAGCAATCCACCCTGAAGAGCGGCGCCCTGCCGCCCGAGGCGCTGACCGTGCTCAAGCGCTTCCTGTCGATCTCAGGCAATCCGGATCAGGCGGTCGCCGAGCTGCGCGCGCTCGCCCTGGACACCAGGCTGGATATCTCGGCGGCGATCGACCTGTTCGAGAACCGCGTCGGCTTCATGGCCGCGCGCGGCATCGACGTGAAGGAGACGCGTTTCTCGACCTCGTTCGGACGCGGTCTCGACTACTACACCGGCTTCGAGTTCGAAGTGCATCACAGGGGCAATGGCGTTGAGCCGCTGGTCGCTGGCGGCCGCTACGACGGCCTGATGACCCAGCTCGGATCGCAGACGCCGATCCCCGCGGTCGGCTTCTCGGTCTGGGTCGATGCGCTCGCCACGATCGGCCGCAAGGGAGCTTAAGTCATGAGCGCGCCGTTCGTTCTGGCCGTTCCGTCCAAGGGCCGCCTCCAGGAAAACGCCGAAGCCTTTTTCGCCCGCGCAGGGCTGACGCTGTCGAAGGCGGGCGGTGCGCGCGATTATCGCGGCACCATCGCCGGCCTCGACAATGTCGAGATCGCCTATCTCTCGGCCAGCGAGATCGCCTCGCAGCTGGCCCGCGGCATGGCGCATCTCGGCGTCACCGGCGAGGATCTGGTGCACGAGAACATTGCGGATGCCGACAAGCGCGTCGCGCTGATCGAGCGGCTCGGCTTCGGCTATGCCGACGTCGTGGTCGCCGTGCCGCAGGCCTGGATCGATGTCCGCACCATGGCCGATCTCGACGACGTCACCACCGGCTTCCGCGAGCAGCACCACCGGCGGATGCGGGTCGCGACCAAGTTCATCAACCTCACGCGGGCGTTCTTTTCGAGCCACGGCATCGTCGACTACCGGATCGTCGAAAGCACCGGCGCGACCGAAGGCGCGCCTGCGGCCGGTACCGCCGAGCTGATCGTCGACATCACCACGACCGGCGCCACGCTTGCCGCCAATGGCCTGAAGATCCTCGACGACGGTGTCATGCTGCGCAGCCAGGCCAATCTGGTCGCCTCCAGGGACGCCGACTGGTCGCCGGAGGCGCGGGAGACGGCGCGCGTGATCCTCGATCACATCGCGGCCCGGGCGCGGGCAAACCAATACCGCGAGGTCCGCACCCGCTTCCGGCAGTGCGATGCACCATTGCTGAGCGAGGCCCACCGGAATTTCGGCGTGGAAGCGCCGTTCGGCGGGCCGACCTCGTCGGGGATGTTGACGCTGCACTGTCCACCCGCAAAACTCTATGCGCTGGCGAGTTTCCTGCGCGACCATGGCGCCGAGACCGTCTCGGTGGTCTCGCTCGACTACGTCTTCGACCGCGAGAACCCGCTGTTCGCCAAGCTCGAGGCGTTCCTGCGGCAGTGAGGCGCGGGGATCCCTTGGGGCGCGTTCAGCGTAGCGACAGCAAACGACAGCTACCATATGCCGTTCGAACGAGTTTTGAGTGCTCTGGAACCTTGATCGATGACGCTGGGCTCTGACGTTTCCGCCCTGACCACCACCGCAACGAGCGCCGCGGCCAAAGGGCTGTCGATTGTCGTGCCGGTTTATAACGAGGCGGCGGGCCTTGCCTCGCTGCACCAGCGGCTCTGCGATCTCGCCAGGACGCTGCGGGACCGCTATCGCCTCGCTTGCGAGGTCGTCTATGTCGACGACGGCAGCGCCGATTCGACGCTTGCGATCGCCCGCGCGCTGCCGGCCGACGCGATCGATGTGCAGGTGGTGTCGCTGTCGCGCAATTTCGGCAAGGAGGCGGCGCTGATGGCCGGCCTCGACCATGCCCGCCGCGGCGCCGTGATGTTCATGGACGGCGACGGCCAGCATCCGCCGGCGCTGGTGGAACAGCTCGTCGGGCACTGGATCGATGACGGCTACGACGTTGTCTATACCGCCAAGGCGCATCGCGACAACGAGCCGTTCCTGCGCCGGCTCGCCGTGCACGGCTTCTACGCGCTGATCAATTGGGGCGCCCGGCAGAAGATCCCTGAAGACGCCGGCGACTTCCGCCTGCTGTCGCCGCGCGCAGTCGCAGCGCTGCGGCAACTGCCCGAGCGCAACCGCTTCTTCAAGGGGCTCGCAAGCTGGATCGGCTTCCGCCAGATCCGCGTCGACTACGAACCCGCGGCACGCGCCCATGGCGTGACCACCTTCAATGCGGCGCGGCTGCTCGGACTCTCGATCGAGGGCCTGACCTCGTTCTCGGTGGCCCCGTTGCGCTTTGCCAGCCTGCTCGGCGTCGTGCTCGCCGGCGTTGCCTTCCTGTTCGGCCTCTCCATCCTCTGGGAGGTCTTCACCACCGGCAAGCAGGTGCCCGGCTATCCCTCGCTCGTGGTCGGCCTGATGACGATCGGCGGCGTGCAGCTCATCATGATCGGCATCGTCGGCGAGTATATCGGCAAGATCCTGTCCGAGCTGAAGGCGCGCCCGATCTACTTCGTCGCCGAGCACAGCGAGAAGCGTGTCGAGACCGGCAACGCCGACGACGCCTCGAGCCGGACGGCGGCCGAATGAACGAAGCGGCGAAGCCGCGGCGTATCTGGCTCTGCGCCGACGATTACGGGATCAGCGCGGGCGTCAACCGCGCCATTCGCGACCTCATCGAACGCAGCCGTCTCAATGCGACATCGGTGATGATGCCGGGACCTGCAATCGGTCGCAGCGAGATCGACGCGCTGGAAGCGTCTCGGACGAAAAGCTCGCGCTGCGCGATCGGATTGCATGTCACGCTGTCGGCACCGTTCCGCCCGCTGACCATGCATTTCCGCCCGCTCGAAGGCGACATGTTCTTGGCCTTCCCAAAGCTGCTGCGTGCGGGACTGATGCGGCGGCTCGACCGTGAGATCATTTACGCGGAGGTGAAGGCTCAGCTCGCGGCCTTCACGCAGGCGTTCGGACGCGCGCCTGATTTCGTCGACGGCCATCAGCATGTGCAGCTCTTTCCGCAGGTGCGCGATGGCTTCGTCGCCGCAATCCGCGACGCCGCGCCAGAAGCCTGGGTGCGCCAGGGCGGCCGCGAGTTGCCGCTTGCACAGCGGCTCGGCTCGCCGAAAGCGCTGGTGCTGGATGTCCTGAGCGCGCAATTCCGCCGCCGCGCGCGGCAGGCCGGTCTCGCGTTCAACCCTGGCTTCGCTGGCGCCTATGATTTCACGCGCGACGAGACTGATTTCGGCAAGCTGATGGGCGAGTTCATCGCGGACCTGCCGGACGGCGGTCTCGTGATGTGTCATCCCGGCTTCGTCGACGAGACGTTGCGGAGCCTCGATCCAATGACTGATGTCCGCGAGCGCGAACACAGATACCTCGCAAGCGAGGCATTCCCTCAGCTCCTGGCAGCGAACAACGTGACATTGGCATGAAACCGCGGGCCGCAAGGGATCGGGCAGCTTGTCGCATACCGAAATTTAATCCGCGACCTACTGTTGGCGCCACAATGGAACCCTACATCTTCGGCGCGCTTGGTTCGCGCAAGGGAGATCGATCATGACGCCGCAAGAACGCCAGCTCGTCGACGAGCTTTTCGACCGGCTTTCCAAGCTTGAAAATGCACCGCGCGATCCGAATGCGATCGCCGCGATCAATGACGGCCTGAACAAGGCGCCCAACGCCATGTATGCGCTGGTGCAGACCGTTCTGCTCCAGGACGAGGCGCTGAAGCGCGCCAACGCCCGCATCCAGGAGCTGGAGGCCGCACATGCGCCTGAGCAGGCGCAGTCCGGCGGCTTCCTGGATTCCATGCGCGACACCCTGTTCGGCGGTGGCCAATCGCGCGGCTCGGTTCCGAACGTGCCGCAACGCGAGCAGCGACCGGTCTGGAACTCCGGCCAGGCGATGCAACAGGCCCAGCCGCCCGGCTACGGCCAGCCGCCTTACGGGCAGCAGCAGGGTTACGGCGCGCCGCCCTTCGGTGGTGGCGGTGGCGGCGGTTCCTTCCTTGGCACCGCGGCAGCTGCCGCGGCCGGCGTCGTCGGCGGCTCGATGCTGCTCTCCGGCATCCGCAACATGATGGGCGGGATGGGCGGATCGCATCAGGCTTTTGGCGACACCACGATCATCGAGGAGCGCGGTGGCGGCGGCAGCCCGTGGGGCGGCAGCAGCGACCAGTCCGGCGGCTCGCTCGCGCGCGATGCCGGCGTCAACGACATCGGCTCCAACCGCGGCCGCGATGATTCCCACCAGGGCCTCTTCGACCAGGCGTCGAACGATCAGAACGACGATCAGCAGGACTACGACGACGACAACACCGACATGGCCGACGACAGCGATTTGGGCGGCGATGACGACGGCGGTAGCGATTACGCCTAAGCAACGTCACCATCAAATGCAAAACGGCCGCCTTTCGGCGGCCGTTTTCGTTTCGCGGCTCTCGCGGCGATCACATCACCACGACCCTGGTGCCGACATTGACGCGGCCATAGAGGTCGATGACATCCTCGTTGCGCATGCGGATGCAGCCGGAGGAAACGTTGGTGCCGATGGTCCAGGGCTCGTTGGAGCCGTGGATGCGGTAGAGCGACGAACCCAGATACATCGCGCGCGCGCCGAGCGGATTTTCTGGACCGCCCTCCATGTGCCGCGGCAGGTCGGGACGGCGTGCGATCATTTCCGCTGGCGGCGTCCAGGCCGGCCATTCGCGCTTGGCCGTGATCGCCTTTACGCCCGACCAGGTGAAGCCTGGGCGGCCGACGCCGATGCCGTAGCGCAGCGCCTTGCCGTTGCCTTCGACCAGATAGAGGAACTTGTTGGGCGTATCGACGACGATGGTGCCGGCGCCTTCCCTGCCCTCGTAGGCGACAAGCTGTTTTTCGAACTTCGGATCGAACTGACGCGAGCGCGGATCGACGGCTTCCGCCTGCGGCACTGCGCCCTGCATCTGCGGCTCGCCCATCGGCGGCAACTGGCGCTGGTCGTAATAGGCCGGCTGCTGCTGATACGTCGGCTGCTGCTGCGGATAGTAGCGCTGGCCCCGCTCCTCGCCGCCGAACAGGAATTCGATGAAGCCGCCGCCCATGTTGGCATTGGAGGCGACGCGCACCGGCTGCGGCGGAACCTGCGGCGCATAGAGCACGGCGGGCGGATCGGATGGCACGGTGTTGTCGAAGGCGGCGGCGCGGTCGATCCCGGCAACAAAGGTGCATGCGCTGCCGAGCAGCGCGACAGACATTTTCTTGAACATCGACGTACTCTGTACTGTTTCGTCTGGTGCGTTCATCGCGGCAGGCTCAGACTGGCCCTTCGCGATGCGGCCCACTTAAAATCAAAAGCCGTTTGGTTTGGTAAACGGAAACCGTGTTTTGATTCACCACGTCGCGAACATCAGCCCCTTTTGCCCGCTAGCGTTTATTTTCGGTGAACGGCTGATACGCATGGTTAATCGCTGGTGTGCGCGCGAATTGCGAGCAATCGCAAAGCAGTTCCCGCCGTGAACGTCGTGTTAAATCCCTTCTGTCTACAAAGACCGCGTGAGTGAGGTGGGGGGAGTTCCAATATGGCTGTTCACCGCAAACGTTTTCGCGTCGAGGAAGCAATCGTCGGCGAGATGCCCAGTCCAGAGATGATCGACGAGGCTGCTCCGATGCACAGCGAGATCATGGCCGAGCTGCGCGCGATCCGCGCGCAGATGGCGCGCAACAGCCACGCCGGGCACGCCTCGCTCCCGCCGAGCGAAACCGTCATGGCCCAGGAAGTCGCCGACGCACGCGCGATGCTGGAGACCTACCGCGCCCAGATCGAACAGTGCGAGAAGCTGAAGGTCGAGCTCGACCTCATCCACGATGCCATCAGCCGAACCAAGCGCGAGATCGCTGTGCTGCACGGCAAGAGCTTCAACGGCGAGGAGATGGCCAAGGTCAATGGCGAGCTCGGCGCGGTGGTCGGCGGCACCGAGCAGGCGACCCAGCAGATCCTCGAAGCGGCCGAGTCGATCGACCAGGCCGCGAGCGCGCTCTCCAAGGTGGACTCGGTCGACCAGCAGAAGCGGCTTGCCGACGACATCCAGGAACGCGTCATCTCGATCTTCGAGGCCTGCAACTTCCAGGACCTGACCGGTCAGCGCATCAGCAAGGTGATGGGCACGATGAAGTTCATCGAGCAGCACATCAATGCGATGATGGAGATCTGGGGCGGCGTCGACGCGATCAAGGCCCACGCGCCGCCGATCATCGACACCCGCGATGAAGACGCCAAGCTCCTCAATGGCCCGAAGCTCGCCGGCGACGTCGGCCACGCCTCGCAGGACGACATCGACGCCCTGTTCGACTGACCGGACGGGACATAGAGAGAAGCAAAACGCCGGCGCCAAGCCGGCGTTTTTGTTTTCGAACCTCACCGCAAATCCAGACACCGGCACCCTCGCCCGCAAGGGGACAGGGGAGGAAGCGTGCCCGTGGTTAATCTCGCTTCAACGGCCTTCGCAGGCGCCGCATGGCGCATCCACGGCCCGTTTACGCATCGCGCCCTATCGTTTCTCTCAAGGACCAATCCATAGGGGGAAACCATGGGACATCGTACCCGGCCGACGGCCGCGGAAGACTTCGCGCCCGCCGATCTCTTGCAAGGACTTCTGGTGATCTCGTCGTTCGGCTTCTGGGCCGTGATGCTCGGCCTGATGCCGGTGCTGCTGTTTCGCGTCTGGCTCGCGGGCTGACGCGAAATAGTTAATCCGCGGTAGCGTCCGTGTTCCAATTGTGCGGGAGCCAGCGAGGCGGATGTTAAAACGTTTCTAGTATCACTCGCGCCCGCAAGCGAAGAACTCGCGGGGGGCGTTTAGTGAATACTCGAAATGATATGGCGCCTGGTTATCCGGCCGCCGAGCAGCAGGGCTTTACCACCGAGGACATCCTCTGGGCCGCCGGCATCTGGTCGGTGATCCTCACGCTGTCACCGGTGATCGTGTTCTACATGCTGATGGTGGCGTAGTGCTTGATCTCGAGATTCCGGGTTCGCCCTTCGGGCGCCCCGGAATGACAACGGAAGACCGAAAACGCAAAACGCGCGGGCCAACCGCGCGTTTTTCGTTGCCCAGGAAAAATGAACAATAAAAACTACGCGGCCTGCTTGTGCATTGCGCCGGATGCCGACGCCGTGCCACGGATTGCCTTGACTGAACGCTCGATCGCGGCCCACAGCCTTGCGATCTCCTGCGCGGCGCGGCTCTCCGCCTGATATTCCCGCGCGCCCTCGCCGTGGCTCAGCGCCATCAACAGATCCGAGCGGTTGGTGATCTGGCCGCCCCAGACCGGGGCGCGGAATTTTGCGAGCGCCTCGCGGGCGATGGTGACGATCGGGCTTTCGGCTTCGTCGCGGCGGGCGGGTGCGCCGTTGAGCACGACTGCGTAGGGCTTGCGCGCGGCGCGGCACATCTGGATGGTTTCCTGCACCGCGTTGACGTCGAACACGCCAGGCCGTGCCGGAATGACCACCATGGTTGCGTTCTTGATCGCGTCGTCGACCACGGCCGAAAGGTTCGGCGGCGTGTCGATCAACACCCATTCATAGCCGTCGCGCTTGGCAGCGGAGACGATGCCGCTGACCGAGTTGACGGCGGCCTTGATCGGCGGCTCGTTGGTGCCACGCAGCTTGTGCCACAGCGTGAGCGAGCCCTGCGGATCCGCGTCTACCAGCAGAACCTGTTTGCTCGCCTTGATCTGCGCGGCGAGATGTGCAGCAAGGGTACTCTTGCCCGAGCCGCCTTTACGCGATGCAAAAACAATAACGTTCATACCCTTGGCCTCCAGATTGACCCCAGGTCGCGAAAATGAATCAGCGCGCTGATTCGTGAAAGAAAAATTTACCGGGAGTTGCGTCACCGCCACGAAATAAAGGGCGTGTTGGCTTTTGAGTCACACTGCACGCGACGTCGTGGACATGAATTGCCATGAATGGCCGTTCGCCACGGCAAATCCTGCGTTTTTCAAGCAATCGTTCGGGAAGCGGCGGCACGCAACCTGCCCGAGCAAATCGATTCCCGACTCTTTTCGGCCGGGCGAAGGCGGAATTGCTGCATGGAGCTCGCCGAGTGACGCGTGAACAAAAGGAGTCCTTCGGCCAACATCACACATCATCACTGAGTCATTTTTACTCAGCCCGCCGCGAACTCCTTCCCCTCCTCCCATAGGGAGAAGTCGATTTGCGTCTGGCGATGCCCAGCATCGTCCGGCGCAAATCGGGTGAGGGATTGAGGTCCCACGAGAGAGTGAAACCCCTCACCCGCGCCTTCGGCGCGACCTCTCCCCATGGGAGAGGTGGAAAACGCGGCTCGCGGTTGGCGCCTCAGGTATCGTCGGCCTTGGGCTTCTTCTTGCCGGACTTGCTGCTCGCCGTCGTCTTCTTCGCGGCCGGCTTGCTCGAGATCTTCTTCCTTGCCACCGGCTTGATGTTGACGGGCTGGCCGGCTGCTGCCGCGTCGGGTTCCGGTCCCTGGCGGAAGAATACCGCGCACTGCGGCGAGAGCTGCGACTTTTTCTGGATCATGCAGGCGGTGATGGCATCGACGTTGGGCACGAACTCGCCGCACAACCGCATCGCATCGGGTGTGCAGGCCTGCTGCTGCTCCGGCGTATAGGCCTGGCTGGTGGCGGGCTGGACGGTGAAAGCCAGCGCGATCGCAGAGATCGCGGCAGCCAGGAACTTCTCGAAATGAAACGCCGGCATGATCCCCCCAATCTTTCCGAGTCGAAGGGAATAGTGGGTGAACGCTTCCGCGTTGGCAACCGAGCCGCGAGGCGAAAACCGCGAGCTGTGCGCTCCCTGCAACAGAAGACGCCAAGGCGATGCCTTGGCTATGGCGGAGCGCCCGGTGGGGCTCTTTCCAAGTGTCCCGTTGCGGAGACACGCTCTCCCCGGCCCTCTCCCGCAAGCGGGAGAGGGAGCGCCGCCCGCCTCCAACAAAAATCTCGAAAACAACCCCATGCAAAGTAGCCGGCGCGATCCGCGCGGACTCTTACGGATTTTACGAAATTCATTTGACACGTCGGGCAAATCACCGGCATTATGCCATCATCGACGGGTGTGGGGTGGTCAGCGGATATCCCCTCGAGGCGAGGACCGCATGGCTATCGTGTTGATCGTCGCGCCGGTGTTTGCCCTGATCGCGGCCGGCTATGTGGCGGTGCTGTTTCGCTTCGTCTCCGAGAGCGCACACAAAGGCATCTCCGAATTCGCCTTCAGCATCGCCATCCCCGCGCTGCTCTTCCGCACCATCGTCGTCTCGGAATTCCCGCATCTGAGCGCCTTCAGGATGTGGGGCGCCTATTACGGGGCGCTGGCAATCACCTGGCTCGCGGCGCTGGCGCTATCGGCCCTGCTGCGCGAGCGGCGCGAGGACCGCGAGGACGGCGTCGTGCTCGCGATCGGCTCGGTCTATGGCAACATCGTCATGCTCGGCATTCCGCTCACACTCTCGGCGCTGGGCAACGAGGCCGCGGGGCCGATGGCGCTCATCCTGTCGGTGAACACGCCGCTGCTCTGGCTCTGCGGCACGCTTCAGATGGAGCTGGTCGACCGCAAGCAGAAGGGCTCGGCGCTATCGATCATCCTGCCGGTGATTCTGGATCTTGCGCGCAACCCGATCATGCTGGCGATCGGTTTTGGCCTTATCTGGCGCCTCACCGGCTTCGGCCTGCATCCGGTCGTCGACAAGACGATCGAGCTGCTCGCGCAGGCGGGATCCCCGGCGGCGCTGATCGCGCTCGGCATCAACCTGTTCCGCTTCGAGATCAAGGGCGAGAAGCTCGGCATCGTCGTGATGTGCGCGCTCAAGCTGCTGGCGATGCCGGCGGCCGCCTTCCTGCTGGCAAAACTGTTGGGCCTGCCGCCGCTGGCGGCCGGCGTGGTCGTGCTGTTCGCGGCGATGCCGACCGGCGCGAATGCCTACATCTTTGCGGTTCAGTATCAGCGGCTGGTGAACCCGGTGTCGGGCGCCGTTGCTCTGGGAACGCTGCTGGCGGCGGTGACGTTGCCGGTGGTCGTGCTACTCGTCGCGCATCTGCAATAGCGGACCGAGCAAAAAATCAAAAGGCGCACACTCAGTGTGAGATATGTCACGGCCGTCAAGGTCGCCGGATCATATGCTGCGCCGAACCTCACAGCAGGATGCGGACCATGCAAATGCTCTTACACGATCATTTCATACAGAACTGGCCCATGCTGGCCGAGCTATCCCCGACGCAGGGGCAGCAGTTGATGGCTCTCCTTATGTGGATGTTCTCTTGGCTATGGGCATTGGGCGCCGCGGCCTCCATAACGTCATACCTGACTGTGTTCCAGCACCTGGATCAGCACCTGGCTCAGATGATGTTTGTGGGCTTTTTTCTTGTTGCGTTCTCCGTTGGATTGATGGTTATCGAAAGCCGGAGTGCTGGTCTCCATGCGGCGAGTGCAAAAGTTTCGAAGCAGCTCTCCTTGAGATTCAGCAGTCTGGCTTCAGCATGCATGATTGCCGGGCTGCTGCTATTGCTGATGACGTTCTCGGTGTGGGGGTACTTCCTGATGCATCCGCCTCACTAGAGCATGATCCGCGTGGAGGGTTTTCCGCCGCATTGAACTCGCGCCAGAGATCCATCCTCAAGTCAGCGCCAGATCAGCCAGAGCAGCGGCGCCAGGATGCAGAGGCTCAAGGCCACACCGAGCGACAGCCGGCCGAACCTGTGCAGCATCGACAACTGCGAGGGATCAATATTGGGCTGCAAATCCAGCCAGCGCCGAAAGCGCTCCAGCAGCCAGCCGAAGAGGTGAAAGAGAGCTTCGGCCAGCCGGATTACGAGTTCAAAGAGAATTTCGAAGATGAAGCCGGCCAGATCATCGAGGATGAGGTCGAACAGGATCTCCATGCACATTCACCGAGCTGTCGGCCCATCCACCGGGTCGCTGCTCGTACCTGACGTGGGGATCGAATGCGCATGGCGACAGAAGCTGGCGCTTCACCTTCCCGGGATCGTCCCGTGATGTCGGGCCAAGCTGGCATCAATCAAATGAGCGCGAAATCCTGAGCGAGTTGATTGACGGGCAAAGTGCTGCAGTGCACTTCCGCCTCGTCGTCCGATATCGCCCACCGGGCGTTCCTGCTGGCAAGGCTGTCCGGGCGCGCCAAACAGGTTAGGCGACTGCCGTCAACCTGCTGTCCGTTTCGCTGCTTGTGAAGAGTAGCCGTCTGCGAATGGCTTCCTCGACCAGCGCCAGTGTCTGCTTTGCTTCGCGGGCATCAGCCTCGGCCGCCTGTGCGCGAAACTCGATTGCCGTCAACTGATCTTGCTGAGCTTCGATACGCTTCTGGGCTTCCTCAAGAGCCATGGAGGCGTCTCTCAGCTTGCGCTCTGTGGTGGCTATGAGTTCGCGTTGCGCCCGCTCGGCGGCCTCAGCGCGAGCCTCCGTCTCGCGAACACTCTCCTCCATGCTGCGGAATAAATCCGCTGCCTGATAGACAAGCCCGAGAGCCCGAGCACCCGTGTTAGGCGAGGAGGACCTTGCAAACCCAAGGACAGTCTCTCCATCCGGTATTGATCTGCTGAAACCGCGCTGCGCCATCCAAATCAGCCCCACCGCGAATAATGTAAGGGGAGCAGGATGATGCACTTATGGTAAACGCGCGGTTAAGGGAGCCGCTGTCTGGCGCGGCTGCCGCGGAAGTTTAGACGGCCGCGTGTTTGCCACTGAGAACGAGGTGGTGTACCGGGTTCAATTCGGGCAACCGCGCTTTCCGAAGGCCGTCCCAATTGCGGTCAATTACGGCAATTGCGGTGACAGTGCACTTAATCGAACGCTGGTTCTTTCGCGCTTGCCGCAGCTCGGCTATCGCCTGCTCGGCCGAAGCGGGCGCATGGGCAGTCGTACCAGCCGCGCGATGAACGGTCGCCCAAGCGGCTTTCTGCCATTGGGCAATTTGTGCACTGTCACCGTAATTCCGCACCGTAATTCCGGGACACCGGGCTCATTCGGGCAACCCCGCTTTCCGAAGGCCCTCGGTCATCAACTTCGCGTTTGATCGCCCGCCGCGAGCGATCCACGAAGATATTGTAAAGGCGGGATTGAGCTCAAGCAGACGCGCCACCGCTTCACGCGCCTCACCGTCACGTCCAAGATGGGCGAAGGCGGACGCGAGAACGCAGTAAGCTCCCGAATGAGAGCGGTTCAGACGCAGGGCTTTTTTCGCTGCGGCGATGGCCTCGTCAAAATGGCGAAGCTCAATAGAGGCATACCCCATCCCAGCAAACGAATATTGTAGCCACGGGTCTACCGGGCTTACGCGCACGGCGCGCTCAAAGCTCGGGACCGCCTCCTCCAGCAGCCCCGCAACTCTATAGACATGGCCTCTGCAGTTCCATGCGTGAAATGAATTGGGGTTGAGCGCGACCGCCCGGTCGGCCATCTCGATCTCACTCTCACTATCGCCGACTGTGAACGCCGAGACTATGGCAGCCCATGCCAAGATGTCCGGATCACTATCGTCGACGCTCAATGCTAGGCGAAAAAGCCGAACTGCTTCCTTACGCTCGAATTGAGGATCGACGGCATAGCCGAGTTGGATGTTGAGATGGTGACAACCCGCTGCCAGCGCCGCGACCAACCCGAACCGAGGGTCCAGCTCCAAGGCGCGATGAGCAAGCCTTAGCGCCTCGGTCAAAGCTTCGGGTGTAGATAAGGAGAACTGCTGCAGAGCCCGCAGATAATAGTCATAGGCGGTGAGGTTCTCCGGTCGCCGCCGCGCCGCCATTGCCATTTCCGTTTGAAGCAATTTTGGCTGAATGGCCGAGACAACGGCGAGAGTAACTTCGTCCTGCAGAGCGAAAACGTCTGTAACGTCACGCTCGAACCTGTCCGCCCAGAGGTGCGCGCCTGTAATCGCATCAATCAACTGACCCGTGATGCGAACTCGCGCCGACGCCTTACGCACAGAGCCCTCAAGGACGTAGCGCACGCCAAGCCTGCGTCCGACCTCCTTTATATCGGCGGCTTTGCCTTTAAACGTAAAGCTTGAATTGCGAGCGATCACGAACAGCCACTTGAACCGCGAAAGCGCCGTAATGATTTCCTCAACCATCCCATCCGCGAAGTATTCCTGTTCGGGGTCGCCGCTCATGTTCTCGAACGGCAGGACCGCGATGGAAGGCTTGTCGGGCAACGGAGGCGGGCTCTCGCTCTCAGCAACTCGCGCAGGAGCAGCCTCTCGCGTTTCACTTGGTGCCCCCACCTGATAGGCCCTGATTGGCTCTTGGATGTTTTTGACCTGCTGAACACCAACGTCCACGAAGGTCATCGGCAAGACCTTGCGCACCTGATCGTATGTTACGCTGGAGATACACACGCCTCCCGGTTTCGCAATCGACTGTAGCCGCGCGGCAATGTTCACACCGTCACCGAAGAGGTCCCCAGCGCGTATCATTACGTCACCGATGTGGATACCGATGCGGAAACGTATGCAGCGATCAGGTGCGAGACCGGCGTTCGCTTCGGCCAAAGCGGTTTGCACCTCTACCGCGCAGTGCACGGCGTCCACAGCGCTTCCGAACTCCGCAAGGACACTGTCGCCTGCCGTGTTCGCTATGCGGCCCCCCTGGCTCCCAATGAACCGGTCTAGGATTGCCCGCCGTTCGGTCAGCCCTTTGAGCGTGCCGACCTCGTCAACGCCCATGAGGCGGCTGTAGCCCTCCACATCTGCTGCGAAGACTGCGACGAGGCGTCGGCTGACTGCCATAGGGTCTGACATGCGTGCCCCAATGCCCAACCTGTCGTGAGCAGTCTGGGCTCGGTGGCCCATCCCGTCAACTAAGGATGCCCTTGGTCACCGAACCGACTAAGGTCAGCTCGGGCACCCCGGCCAACCGCATGCCCTTAATGATGCGTCCGCACCCGGCACGGAACGTCGAATTATCGCTCCGTGCAGTGGTGGCATCACGAAAGCGGCGAATGGCGAAGCTCGGATCGAGCGCAAGTCCCGCTCGCACTGCGGCCCGCGCTTCCTCCAGCTCCCCGAGCAGCGCGAGCGTGGCCGCGAGACAGAAATGCACAACAGGATTATTCCGGTTTCCGTCGAGGCTCCGACGCAGCCAGACTACTGCTTCGGCATCGGCATTGAGGTGTATCTTGGCAACGCCAGCAATACCAAACCACTGGTTGACCAAGATGTCCCGAGGTGAGAGGCGGATTGCCTCGTTGATGTGAGCTTCGGTTTCTGCGCCTCGACCGAGAAGGAACTTGGCTATGCCGATTGAGGCATGAGCGGCGGCCAAATTGCGATCCAGCGCCAACGCCTGCTCGCACTCAGCGATGCCCCGTGACGCGCGCTTCGTATACATTTGCACGACGCCCCGAATTGCGTGGGCGGAAGCGTGGTTCGGCGCGAGGGATAGCGCTTTGGATACTGTCGTCTCTGCCACCGCAAGCCGCGCTGACCAATCGTCGGTCATAAAGTTAACTGCAATCAACACGTCGACCGCCGCTAAACCGACCATTGCCTCGATATTTCCGGGATCGAGCGCGATGGCCTTCTCGAAAAAACTGCGCGCTTGTGCCAAGTGATCAGGAGCCAGCCCCTTGTTGAACCAATTTCTACCCTGGAACACCAGGTCCATCGCGTCGGGATGCAATGAACGTTCGGCTCGGCGCGCCTCGGCGGTAATGAGTTCGGCATTTAGTGAGTTGGCTAGCCTCGAAACGATTTCGTCCTGCATGTCAAAAAGGTCGGCAACGGGCTTGTCAAAGCGCTCGGCCCAGAGGTGGTTGCCGGTTTCGGCGTCGACCAATTGCACATTCACCCGCAGGCGGCTGCCGCCACGTTGCACCGAGCCTTCGAGCACATAGCGGACGTTTAACTCACGTCCCAGCTTCTTTACGTCAACGGGTTTGCCCTTGAACGTGAAAGCGGTGTTGCGCGCAATCACGAACGCTCCATTGATGCGCGACAAGTCCGTGGTGAGGCTCTCCGTCACACCATCAACGAAGTAGTCCTGTGTCGGATCACCGCTAAGATTGGCAAAGGGCAGCACAACGATGGAAAGACGAGGAGCTGAGAGCGGGCTTAGCCTCGGTGTGGCCGCGCTGGAGCTACCCCGAACCACTGCATAAGCCCGCACGGGAAGGGCGATGTTTTTGAGGTTCTGCTCACCCAGGTCGGCGAACTCAACGCCGACCTTGCCACGGACATAGTCGTAGGCAGAAGACGAAATGCAGATGCTGCCGGGTTCCGCAATGCCTTCAAGCCGCGCCGCGATGTTGACACCGTCTCCAAAAATATCATGAGGCTCGACAATTATGTCGCCGATATTGATGCCCACGCGGAAAGCAATGCGCTCGTCTTCCGCATCGCCGATTGTAAGGTCGTTGATGCGGGTCTGAAACTGCATAGCAGCCCGAACGGCTTCGACTGCGCTCGGAAACTCCGCCAAGAACCCGTCCCCGGTGTTCTTGACAATCCGGCCACCGTGCTCGGCGATTGCCGGGGCGACAGCGCCCGCGAGGAGCGCCGTCAGCTTGGCATGCGTAGCCTCTTCATCTTTGTGCATTAGCCGCGAGTAGCCCGCCACGTCAGCCGCGACTATGGCTGCGAGCCTGCGTCCGACCCTGCCTGGATGCGCTTCGTCCATAGAACGCGATCCCGTTCGAGACAGGCATTATGTACGACGGAAGCGTCTATGAAACCACCGCGCGAACCTCTGACCTACCGGCCCGCCGAGGTTTGGGTTTAGCAAGATGCCCCGGTGTTCCCGTCCGGGTTGCGCACACGTTCCTCAACGAGAACAGAGAGCTACCTAGTTCGCTGCCCAGTGGGGCGCACAAAACGCGCTCAACGCTAATAAGACTGAGGCGCTGGTACAGTTGGGTGGGCTCGAACCACCGACCTCCTGTTCCACAGACAGGCGCTCTAACCAACTGAGCTACAACTGCATTTTTGCGCGAGCCGCCCTTGAGGCTGCCTGAAAGGCTCAAAGCGCCGAGGGGGCTGGACGGGCCGGAAACTAGGTGCAACCGCCCTGTTTGGCAAGGCCGCAGCTAGGCTAAAATCCGGCCTGAATCACCTTATTCCAAAACAAAACCCGGGCCGTGGGGCCCGGGTCTCTTATTCTTTGGGCATGATCTTGTCGGAAAACCGCTACACACTTTTCCGGATCATGCCTAACGGGGCCGATCGGCTTCAGGCGGCGGGCTTGTAGAACTTCGAGGCGCTGGCCTTGATGGGCTCGACGGTCTCGCTGGCGACGCGCTGGCCGAGCTCGGCGAGCTCCTTGGCCTGGGCCTGGAAGGTCTCGAGCTGCTTCCTGGTGTGGCCGTTCCAGAGCTCCATCGCTTCCGACGGCGACTTGAGGCCGAGCAGCTCCTGGGCGAAGTCCAGATGTGCGCTGGTGTTGGCCTTCGTGAATTCCATCAGCTTGGCGGTGTACTCGCCAAAACCCTTGTTGGCGGAGGCGAACACTGCCTCGATGGTGCCGTTCTGGCTCTCGGCAGCATCCTTGAACTTGGCGTAGCTTTCGCGGGCCTGTGACACGCCCTTTTCAGCGAACGCACGCATCTGCTCCGGGACCTCGAACGGAATGATCGAGGCGGAGAATGGATCAGTCGCACCTGTCATGGTTATCCCTCACAATGGTCGAAGAAATTGAGTGAGCCGTCTGGCGCCCGCCGGCCATGATGGCGGGACGGGTACGGTTAGGTGGAAACGCTTAAAACGAGATGGCTCGCCCAGCGCCTCCGGTTATCTACGGATATCATGTCAACATTGTGCGTCGCAATGCGACATCAGGTGCGACGCCGCAATTTAATCCCGGCCAGTGGTAGTTCCTGGCCGGGGAACCTCTGGTTGCAGGTAATTAGACCCCGCCACGAAAAAAAGTGCGCTCCCTCTCCCGCTTGCGGGGGGTGGGGTGAGGGTGTTTCCGCGTCGGGATTGTCGGAGAGCTGCGGAGAAATCCCTGGGCGGAGAGAGCCCCCACCCGCCGCGCTTCGCGCGCCGACCTCCCCCGCAAGCGGGCGAGGTGCACCGAGCCCGCGGCCCGCGGGAAGCGGAATCCATCGGGCCGCAGGGTACGCATGGATTCCGGGCTCGATGCTTCGCATCGCCCCGGACACCGCCCAAACGGCTTCAGTGCTTCGGCTTGGTCGCGTCGATGGCGGCGCGGCTGACGGCCTGGCCCATCTCGCTGGCCTGCTCGGCCAGCACCTTCATCTGCGCCTGCACATATTCGCCGTGCAGACGCATGATCTCGGACAGGTCCTTGGCGTGGATCAGCGACTGGGCGTAGTCGAGCGAGGCCTGCACGTTCCTCTCGGCAAAACCCAGCGCGCGGGCGTTGAGGTCCTTGGCGCCGGCGCGCATGGTTTCGCCGCGCTCCTCGATCGAGCCGGCCGCAGCCTGGGCGCCGCTCAGGAATTTCTCGAACGCATCACGCGCCTGCTTGAAGCTGGTCTCCGCCATGGATCGCATCTCCTGCGGAATCTCGAAACGTTCACGGGCTGGTTCGCTCATGCTGCCACTCCTGTTGTTTTGGTTTCGCCCTTTTGGGCTGCCGTTTTTTCGGAAGCGCCGCCAGCATGACCGGCGCGATGGCGGCCCGCTTCCGTCAGGCCCCACAGCCCCTTACTCACATGCAACGCGCGGGCGGGCTTGCGGGTTCAGCAAGATTAAGGTTATCGCGGCTATGGTCGCTCTTCGGGGCCGGCGGCCGTGGACCTGCCGGCGGCCGCAGGCAATACTAACCCTTTCTTAAGGCTGCCATTCCCGCAAGCCGCCCGACGGATGACGATCAAGAGCCCGCGTGACCCACCAGAACAAGCCGGTTGGATGAATAGCTCGGATTTCCAGTTGCGAGGCGTGGACGATCCGCGGCTGGCCGTGCACGCGACCTCTCCCCTGCCCGCTTGGCTGTGGTCGATCGACGGCACGCGGGTGGTCTGGGCCAACCCGGTCGGCGCAAAACTCTTTGGCGCGACGAACGCCGCCGATCTCGCCAAAAAGGTCTTCGGGCCGGCCGACCCGCACCGCCGCCAGGTCGCGCAGCTCGGCCAGCGCCTGGCGCCCGGCGGCGCGGTGCGGCTCGAGCGCCTGCGCGGCTTTGGCAGCACGCTCGGCACGCTGATGACCTGCGCCTGCGCGCGGCTCGAATTTCCCGACGGCAGCCACGCCGTGCTGGTCGCCGCGATGTCGTCGAGCGGCCGCGTCATGCCGCTGGTCGAACGTCTCCAGCACCTCGTCGAAGGCGCCGAGGTGCCGATGGCGGCATTCGCGGCGGACGGCCTGTTCATCGGCGCGAGCGAGACCGCGCGCACCCTGCTCGGCTTTCCCGATCTCGCCGCGGCGGGCCTCGACGAGGTGCGCGGTGCTGCGCTGGTGCAAGGCCGGGCCGAGACCCCGCTCGGCATCGGCCATTTGGTGCTGCAACGGGTTGGGATGGGAGCCGATATCGGTCTCGTCGCGCTGTACGAGCGGGGCGCATTCGAGGCTGCCCAAGTGCCGCGCCAAGTCATGCCGGATGCGGCGCCCGAGGCGCCGCCGGTCGGGCCCGTTCCATCTGCAGCGCCCAGGGCACCGGCGGTACCGGACTACGAGCAACCGGCGCTGGCCAACGAGGCCCCTGCCGAGTTTGCGCTGTTCGATGCCTTCGCCGAGCCGCTCGAAGCCGTGGCGGTGGAAGCGCCCGCATCGGTTGAAGATGCGGTTGATAACCCGGCCGAAGACATTGTGTCGCCCAAAGCCGAGCCGATCAGTGCGGCGATGGACCAGCCGCTCCCAGTTGCGGATGCGCCTGCCACGCCGCGCAATCAGCCCTTGCGCTTCCTGTGGCAGATGGATGCGGTCGGGCGGTTCGCGCTCGGGTCGGACGATTTCATCCGCCTGATGGGCACGCACACCGCCGCCGGCTTCAGCCGCCTGTGGTCGGAGATCTCAGAGGAATTTGCGCTCGATCCCGAGGGGCGCATCGCCAGGGCGCTCGCCAGGCGCGACACCTGGGCCGGCATCACCGTGAACTGGCCGGTCGATGGCGGCGAGCGCCTGCCGGTCGAGCTCGCCGGCCTTCCGATCTATGACCGGATGCGCAATTTCGCGGGCTTCAAGGGCTTTGGCGTCTGCCGCGATCTCGACGGGCTCAACCGGCTCGATGCGCTCAGGCGCTTCGAGCTGCTCACCGATCCGCCCGCAACGCAAAGCCTTTCGGCCGACACCACCCCGCCGGTCACCGAGCCCGTCACGGAGCCGGAGCCCGAGCCGCCGGCCGTATCAGAGATTCCCGAGCCGATTGCCGAACTGCCTGACCCCTTCATCGACGCGAATTCACAACAAGCCGATTTGGATAAGCAAGTGGAAACGCCCCCCAACGTCGTGCCATTCCGCCCGCTCGGCGACAACAAATCGCCGACGCTCACGCCCGTCGAGAACTCCGCCTTCAACGAGCTCGCCCGGCAATTGTCCGAGCGGCTCGAGCGCGAGAGGGACGCGGCCGCCGCCTCCGTCGAGCCGCAGGAGACGACGCAGGCAGTCGTCGAGGAGCCGCCTGCTCCGCCCGCAGAGGAGAGGCCGCGCGAACTGGCCGAGTGGCTGCTGACCGAGCCCGAGCCGCCGCCGCGCGGCGAGACCATGCGCGACCGCACGCTGCTGGATCTCGTGCCGACCGGCATTTTGATTTACCGGCTCGACCGCCTGCTCTACGCCAACCCCGCTTTCCTTGCGCGCGTCGGCCATGACAATCTGGGCGCGCTGGAGGAAGCCGGCGGACTTGATGCGCTCTACGTCGCGCCGGGTGTGTCATCGACGAGCAGCACCTCGGAGGCCGGCACGCCGGTGACGATCAGTGCGACCGACGGCTCCGACGCGACCGAGGCCCGCCTGCACACGATCGTCTGGGATGGCGACACCGCGCATGCGCTGATCTGCGCGCTGCCAGCGCCAGCGCCCGTCATCGCCGAAGCCGTCGTCGCCGCGGAAGAGCCTGGGCCCGCGTTCGAGGACGAGCCGGAGCTCGAAGCCGGTCAAGCCAATGCGGAAGATCTCGCCGCGATCCTCGACACCACGGCCGAGGGCATCATCATGTTCGATGCCGAAGGCAACATCCACGCCTGCAACCGCAGCGCCGAGGCGCTGTTCGGCTATGACGGCGAAACGCTGCTCCAGCAGAACCTCACCACGCTGTTCGCGCCGGAAAGCCAGCGCCTCGTCATCGACTATCTCGACAGCATCAGGAGCGGCAACATCGCGAGCCTGCTCGACCACGGCCGCGAGGTGCTTGGCCGCGAGCGCAAGGGCGGCGTCCTTCCGCTCGCCATGATCATGGGCCGCACCCAGCCCGATGGCCCGAACTTCTTCGCCGTGTTCCGCGATCTCTCCCAGAGCAAGAAGGGCGAGAGCGAATTGAAGCAGGCGCAGCGTCTCGCCGACGGCGCGGCGAACGCCAAGGCCGACATGCTGGCACGCATCAGCCACGAGATCCGCACCCCGCTCAACGCCATCATCGGCTTTGCCGAGGTGATGATCTCCGAACGCTTCGGCGCGCTCGGCAACGAGCGCTACGGCGACTACATGAAGGACATCCGCGCCTCCGGCGAGCGCGTGATCGCGATCATCGACGATCTCTCGGAGCTTTCGCGGATCGAGACCGGCAAGCTCGACCTCACCTTCGGCAATCTCAACCTCAACGATCTCGTCGAGGCCTGCGTCGTGGTGATGCAGCCGCAGGCCAACCGCGAGCGCATCATCATCCGCACCTCGCTCGCGCATGCGCTGCCCCAGGTCTCGGCCGATGCCCGCGCGCTGCGGCAGGTCGCGATGAACCTGATCGGCAATTCGATCCGGCTCGCGAGCGCCGGCGGCCAGGTCATCGTCTCGACCGCGCTCACCGACCGCGGCGAGGTCGCGCTTCGCATCCGCGACACCGGCCACGGCCTTTCCGAGCAGGAAGTCGCCGCCGCCATGGAGCCGTTCCGTACCCCGCCGCCGCTGGATGCCTCGGAAAGCGCCGAACTCAGCCTGTCCCTGATCAGGGCGCTGGTCGAAGCCAACCGCGCGCGCTTCAACATCAAGAGCGCGGCGAATACCGGCACGCTGATCGAGGTGGTGTTCTCCCCGTCGCTGACAAGGGCCTAGCGCGCGGGCACCGCCGCGCGCGGGATGGCCAGCGCGCGCCAACGGCTGCCGAGGAGCAGCGGGCCAAACGCGATCGCAAAACCTGCGAATGCCGCGACCCAGCCGAATGCTGCGACATGCAGCAACACCTCGCCATGCGCAGGCGAGACCACGGCACAGATGCGCGCCAGCGCCGCCACGACGATCGCCACATAGATCGCTTGCGTCGCGACGGAGGCCGTCAGCGCCTGCCCGGTGTGGCCGAGGGTTGCACGCGTCATCACCGCGAGCGTCATGGTGCCGGCCGCTCCCGCCATCCAGGCGTGGATGCCCGCGCTTGCCGGCAGCGCGCCGAAGCTAGCTGCCGCATGCAGCACGAAGCCGAGCGGCACGAAGGCGTAGCCGATATGCAGGATCAGCAGCAGCCGCTCGTGCGTGGTGCGATCGCCGGCCCAGCGCGCGAGGCGCAAAATGTGGAGCACGCCGACAAGCGCCATTGCAAGGCCGGTGAGCACACTCAGCGGGCTCGCGATCCAGCACACGAGCGCCAGCGCGCTCAGCGCGATCACGCCGCCGTCGAAGCGGCCGAACGGCACCGGCAGGCGGCCGGGATTCATCTTGACCAGCCAGTTGCGTGTGAAGCTCGGGATGATGCGGCCGCCGATCAGCGAGATGAGCAGCACGACCACGGCGATGCCGACGCGGATGCTGTAATCCGCGGCGCCCTCGATATGGGCCTCCAGGTGGAACGCGACGTTGCCGGCGAGCAGCAACAGCACGAGCATCACCACCGGCAGGTTGCGCCAGTTCTTGCCGGCGGCGATCTCGCGCAAGGCGGCGGCGACGACCAGCGCCAGGAATGCAGCATCGACCGCGAGCGCAACGGCCCAGCCGAGCCCCGCCGAACACGTCACTGCGATGCGGCCGGCAGACCACACGATGACCAGAACCGCCAGCGGCGCGCCCTGGATCGGCAGCCGCCCGGTCCAGTTCGGGATCGCCGTGAACAGGAACCCGGTGATCACAGCCGGCAGGAAACCGTAGAGCATCTCATGCACATGCCAGTCGCGTGGGGCGAACGCGGAGCTCAGCGACAGCTCTCCGTAGAACAGCGGCAACCAGACCAGGATCGACGCGGCGGCCTGGATCGCGGCCAGCAGGAAGAACGGGCGAAAGCTGTGGGCCAGTAGCGGCCAGCCTTGGTGGGTGCGGGTACGGGCGCCAGCCATATCGGTAAACTCCGGCTCAATCGGGCTTTGCACACAAAAATACCGGCGCTGGGGCGGCCAGTTTTGCGCTAACGCAAATTGCCGGCCGAATGGCGTGCAATCACAAAGTCCTGAAAGTCCGCGCCATGGAGGCAGAATGGCCAAGGTCGACCCGTCACTGGTTGCGCATTTGCCGCTGTTTGCCGGCTTCACGACCGAGGAGCTCGAGGAGATCCTGCGCGAGGCGCGCTCGTCACGTCATCCGAAGAACAGTGCGGTCTTCGCGCAAGGGGAGGACGCGCATTCCTTCTTCCTGCTGCTGCACGGCCATGTCCGCGCCGCCAAGACCACGCCGACCGGCGAGCAGATCGTGGTGCGCTACGTCGCGCCCGGCGAGACGTTTGGGCTGGCGATGGCGATCGGGCTCACGCAATATCCGGCGACCGCGACCGCGGTCGACGACAGCGTCGTGCTGGCCTGGCCGACCGGCGCCTGGCCGCGGCTGGTCGAGAGGTATCCCGCGCTCGCGACCAACACGCTGCAAACCGTCGGCACGCGCTTGCAGGAGAGCCACACCCGCGTGCTGGAAATGTCGACCCAGCAGGTCGAGCAGCGCGTCGCGCATGCGCTGCTGCGGCTTGCCAAGCAATCCGGCAAGAAGCTCGATCACGGCATCGAGATCGATTTTCCGATCAGCCGCCAGGACATCGCGCAGATGACCGGTACCACGCTGCACACCGTGAGCCGCATCCTGAGCGGCTGGGAGAGCCAGGGCCTCGTCGAAAGCGGCCGCCAGCGCATCATCCTGCGCGAGCCGCACAGGATCTTCGTGCTCGCCGAGCAGAGCGCACAGGGCGGGTCGGCGGGTTGATCACGCCGGCACGCTCTCGCACAGCGCGGCCAGGAATTTTGCGCGATCGATGCCATGCTCGCGGCAGGCATCGTCGACGGTGTGGAAGCAGGCGATCGGACAGCCGACGCACGCCATCCGGAATTCCAGGAACACGCGGATCGTGTGCGGCGCCGAGCGCATGATGTCGTCGACGAGATCGTCAGATCGGAAGGACATGGGCAACTCCGTTCCGATGAGACGATAGCGGCGCCGCCAGCAACCTCTTTGTCGAAGCGCAAGCTCGCGCCGGTTCCGTTGGCTCGTCACACCGCCCGGCTGTGAAGCTGCCTGGCGGCGTCCAGATGCGCGTCGAAGGCGGCAGCGACGCTGCGGACGAAGAAGCGGGAGTCCCTGGCGACCGCGAGCTGGTCGCCCTCGAGCCTGACCACGCCGTCGGAGATCAGCGTCTTCAGCCGCGGCGCGGATTGCAGCATGCTATCGGCCCGCGCGCCGTGCCGAGCGCAGATCGCGCCGAGATCGGCGCCGTAGTCGCACATGATGCGCTCGATGATGTCGGCGCGCAGCCGGTCGTCGCCGGTCAGCGCATAGCCCTTGACGGTTGCGAGGCCGCCGGCCTCGATGGCCTTCGCATAGCCGACGATCGACACCTCGTTCTGCACATAGCCTTGCGGCAGGTGGCCGATGGCGCTGGCGCCGAAGCCGAGCAGCACATCGCTTACGTCGGTCGTGTAGCCCTGGAAATTGCGGCGCAGAGTCTTGCTCTCGAAGGCCAGCGCCATGGCGTCGTCCGGCCGCGCGAAATGGTCGAGCCCGATCTGCACATAGCCTGCGTCCTTCAGCGCGTTGGCGATCGCGCAGGCCTGGTCGTGACGCGCCGGACCGTCAGGCAGGAACGCCTCGTCGATCTTGCGCTGGTGCTTCTTGAAGGTCGGCACATGGGCATAGCCGAACACCGAGAAACGGTCGGGCTCAAGCTCCAGGCTGCGCCGCACCGTGTCGAGACAGGAGGCGATGGTCTGGTGCGGCAATCCGTAGATCAGGTCGAAATTGACGCCCTTGATGCCGGCGCGCCGCAAGTTCTGCGTGACGGCGGCGGTCTGCTCGAAGGTCTGCACGCGGTTGATCGCAAGCTGCACGCGCGGATCGAAGCTCTGCACGCCGAGGCTGGCGCGGTTGACGCCACCAAGCGCCAGCGCGGCGGTCATCTCAGCCGTCAGCGTCCGCGGATCGATCTCGATCGCGATCTCGGCCGACGGCAGCACGAAGTACGCCTGCCGGATCGCCGCCATCAATTCGGTGAAGGCCTCGGGCGCCATGATCGTCGGCGTGCCGCCGCCGAAATGGATGTGAGCAACCTTGATGCGGCGGCCGATGGTGTCGGCCACCAGATCGACCTCGCGGCGCAGCGTCCGCTGATAGGCGATGATCAGATCGTCGCGGCGGGCGATCTGGGTGTGGCAGCCGCAGTACCAGCACATCTTCCGGCAGAATGGCACGTGCAGATAGAGCGAGGCGTTGACGCTGGCGGGAAGCTCGGCGAGCCATTGGCCGTAGGCCTCGGCGTCGACCATCTGCGAGAAATGTGGGGCGGTCGGGTAGCTCGTGTAGCGCGGCAGACGTTCGTCGCCGTAGCTCGCCGCCAGATCCGCTCTCATGTCCTGATCCAATCCTGATGTCGAGATCTTGCGGGATGCGCGCCCCGCAGCTACCTCAGGTACTTCCGATTTGGCCGGTCCACCTTGCGCTCGCTCAAAGTGCCGCGGAATTGGGGCATCGGAACTTTGCGCTCGCGCAAAGCGCGCATGGTGCTTTCGGCGCTAGCTGCGCGTCTCGAACCAGGGAAACAGCCGCCATGAACCGTTCCAGACTCGCACTCACCTGTGCGGCCGCCGCACTGTCGTGCCTTTGGTCGCAACCGGCGCTGGCCGGTGATGCGAGGCATGGCGATCTCGCCATCAGCATGGCCTGGAGTCGCGCGACGCCCGGCGGCGCCAAGGTCGCCGGCGGCTATCTCACCATCGAGAACAAGGGAGCCGCGCCGGAACGATTGAAGACGGCATCGACGCCGCTCGCCGCCAAGACCGAAATCCACGAGATGGCGATCAACAACGGCGTCATGACCATGCGCCCGCTCGAAGGCGGCCTTTCGATCGCGCCGGGACAATCCGTGCAGCTCGCGCCGGGCGGCGGACATCTGATGTTCGAGGGCCTCAAGGCGCCGCTGCACCAGGGCGATCAGGTGCCGGTCACGCTGTCATTCGAGCACGCTGGCGAGGTGAAGGTGACGCTCGACGTGCGGGCCCTAGGCGCACAAGCGCCCGAAGCTGCAAACAGCGCGCAAGGGCGGCAACAGTCGAGCACCGCGCAAGCCCCGGAGCAAACCAACAACGCACGAGCGCCTGAACCTGCACCGCGCACTGAAGCCGCAGCGGCTGCATCCGCGCCAGCCGCCAGCGACGCGGACGAGAGCTTCTTCACGCATCTGCATGCCGAGAAAGCCATGGCCAATGTCACGGTCTCGCCCGGCCGCGCCGGCCCCGTCGAGATCGCGATCCAGCTTGAAGATGCGAATGAGTTGCCGCTTGCAGCAAGCTCCGTGTCGGTCACGCTCGGCAATATCGAGCATGGCATCGCGCCCGTCACTGCGAATGCAGAGCGCGTCGGTCACGATCAATGGCGCGTCACGATGTCGGCGCCACTGCCCGGACGCTGGTCGCTCGGTCTCGACATCCACATCACGCCGTCGGATGCAGTTAACGTCGTGTCTCCGATCCTGCTTCGGTAAGCGACCCAAGTACTGCTCCGGAGGCAAATCAGGCGAAAGGTTGTTGCAGCGCAAACTATCTTGCACCAGGAAGCGCAGAGTAGGTCCCGTCATCAAAACCATTTCAGATGAAGGATGCTTCCGATGTTCACCCGCAGAGCCGCATTGATCAGCGCCGCCGCGACCGCCCTGATGCTGGCGACCCCCGCTTTTGCCGCCGACGATCTCAAATTGCCGCGGCAGAAGGTCGAGCTGGTCGCACCGCCCTTCGTGCATGCACACGAGCAGGCCACCAAGCAGGCGCCCAGGATCATGGAGTTCACGCTCACGATCCAGGAGAAGAAGGTCGTCATCGACGAGAAGGGCACCACCTTCCAGGCGATGACCTTCAACGGCTCGATGCCGGGCCCGCTGATGGTGGTGCATGAAGGCGACTACGTCGAGGTGACGCTGGTCAACCCTGCCACCAACACCATGCCGCACAACATCGACTTCCACTCCGCGACCGGTGCCCTTGGCGGCGGCGCCCTCACGCTGGTCAATCCCGGCGAGCAGGTCGTGCTGCGCTGGAAGGCCACGAAGACCGGCGTGTTCGTCTATCACTGCGCACCGGGCGGCGCGATGATTCCGTGGCACGTCGTCTCCGGCATGAACGGCGCCGTGATGGTGCTGCCGCGCGACGGGCTGAACGACGGCAAGGGCCACGCGCTGAAATACGACAAGGTCTACTACATCGGCGAGCAGGACATGTATGTGCCGCGCGACGAGAAGGGTAACTTCAAGTCCTACGACTCGCCCGGAGAGGCCTACACCGACACCGAGGAGGTGATGAAGAAGCTCACTCCGAGCCACGTCGTGTTCAACGGCAAGGTCGGCGCACTCACCGGCAAGAACGCGCTGACCGCCAATGTCGGCGAGAACGTGCTGATCGTGCACTCGCAGGCCAATCGCGACAGCCGTCCGCACCTGATCGGCGGCCATGGCGACTATGTCTGGGAGACCGGCAAGTTCTCCAACGCGCCGGAGACCGGGCTCGAGACCTGGTTCATCCGCGGCGGCTCGGCGGGGGCTGCGCTGTACAAGTTCCTGCAGCCCGGCATCTACGCCTATGTCACGCATAATTTGATCGAGGCCGCCAATCTCGGTGCCACCGCGCACTTCAAGGTCGAAGGCAAGTGGAACGACGACCTCATGACCCAGGTGAAGGCACCTGCGGAAATCTCGGCTCCGACCAACTAGCGTGCATGAGGGGCCGGTGACGACCGGCCCCTTCTTCTTTCGGGGGGACTCCCATGCTGATCGCATTCAAGCTGAAGCTGGTGCTCGCCTGCGTTGCCGGATTCGCAACGCCGCTTGCCGTTGCGCCTCTGGTCACTGATGTCGTCACGCGCGGCGCGGCGAGCGAACCGGCGATCGTCGAGATCGCCGCCGGCAGTTTCATCTATCGTGCCGCCGGAGATTTCACCCGCGCGGGCCAACAGGCGGAAGCGCCGCTGCGCAAGTTACGCTTTGCAAAGCCGCTTGCGATCATGCAACAGCAGGTGTCCTCCGCCGACTATCAGCTCTGCGTGCAGGACGGCGCGTGCCGCGCGCTCGACCGCGACGTCGTGGTCGCACCGGATCGCGCCGCGGTGCAGGTGAGCTGGCACGATGCGCAGGCCTATGCCGCCTGGCTGTCGCGCAAGACCGGCAAGACCTGGCGCCTGCCGAGTGACGAGGAATGGGCCTTTGCCGCCGGCAGCAAGTTCAGGGACGATGGATCGCCGGTCGATGCCGCCGATCCCTCAAAGCGCTGGATCAGCCGCTACGAGCGCGAATCCGAACGCGACCGGTCGGACGCCGCGACGCATCCGTTCGGCAAGTTCGGCGTGAATGAGCATGGGGTCTCGGATGTCGCAGGCAATGTCTGGGAATGGACCTCGACCTGCTTCGTGCGCGATCGGGTCGACGAGAACGGCATTGCGGGCCGTCAGACCGTGAATTGCGGCGTGCGCGTCGCCGAAGGCGCCCACCGTGCCTACGTCACTGACTTCATACGCGACGCCCGCGCCGGCGGCTGCGCGCAAGGCGTCCCGCCCGCCAATCTCGGCTTCCGCCTGGTGCGCGAGGAGACGTCCTGGGTTGGGAGCGTATCGCAACGACTTGGCGGGGCGTTGTCGGCGAGGTCGTGACCGATGGTAGTGACCGCGCCCCATGCCTTTCCAATGTCGTCCTGGCGAAAGCCAGGACCCATAACCACCGAATTCAGTTTTGGCGAGACTAGCAGTCCTTCGGGACTATCACCTATCGCAATCGATAGACCTCGCGGTATGGGTCCTGGCCTTCGCCAGGACGACACCGAGGATGTGGAGACGCTCTACTGCCTCACTGCCTCGCAGCGCCGCAGGGTGGGCAAAGCGAAGCGTGCCCACCATCCATCCGCGTAAGTTGGTGGGCACGACGCGCGAAGGGCGCGTCTTTGCCCACCCTACGATTCTACGGCTGCAAGAACGAAAATGGCCGGGACATACCCGGCCACATCGGCAACGAACGAATTCGCCGCTTACGTATTCTTCAGCGCGACGCGAAACTCGGCTTCGGTCTTGGACTTGACCTCGTCGAGCGTGACGCCGTCGGCGAGCTCGATCAGGGCCATGCCGCCGTCGCCGTGCTTGTCGATGGTGAACACGGCCAGATCCGTGACGACCATGTCGACGACGCGCTCGCCGGTCAGCGGCAGGGTGCAGCTTTTCAGGAGCTTCGCGCCGTCCTTGGCGGAATGCTCCATCACCACCACGACGCGCTTGACGCCGGCGACGAGATCCATCGCGCCGCCCATGCCCTTGACCATCTTGCCGGGGATCATCCAGTTGGCGAGGTCGCCGTTCTGGGCCACCTGCATGGCGCCGAGGATCGACAGGTCCATGTGGCCGCCGCGGATCATGCCGAAGGAATCCGCGCTCGAGAAATAGCTGGTCGAGGGCAGCTCACTCACGGTCTGCTTGCCGGCATTGATGAGATCGGCGTCTTCCTCGCCCTCATAGGGGAACGGACCCATGCCGAGCATGCCGTTCTCGCTCTGCAGGCTCACGTCCATGCCGTCGGGGATGTAGTTCGACACCAGCGTCGGAATGCCGATGCCGAGATTGACGTAATAGCCGTCACGCAATTCCTTTGCGGCGCGCGCGGCCATCTGTTCACGGGTCCAGGCCATCTTATTCTCCTGTAGTCCTTAGTTGCGCATGATCTTGCCGGAAAACCGGTGTCCACTTTTCCGGATCATGCGCTCAAGCTGCCGGGCGCGGGCGGGTGTTGCGGAATTCGATGCGCTTCTTGGTCGTGCCGACCTCGACGATGCGCTTCACGAAAAGACCGGGCGTGTGGATGTGGTCGGGATTGAGTTCACCAGCCGGAACCAGATGCTCGACCTCGGCCACCGTGATCTTCGCGGCGGTCGCCATCATCGGGTTAAAGTTGCGCGCGGTCTTGCGGTAGATGAGATTGCCGGCGGTGTCGCCCTTCCAGGCGTGGACGATGGCGAGGTCGGCGAACAGGCCGCGCTCCATCAGGTACTTCTGCCCGTCAAACTCCTTCACCTCCTTGCCCTCGGCGATCAGAGTACCGACGCCGGTCTTGGTGTAGAAGGCCGGAATGCCCGCGCCACCGGCGCGGATGCGCTCGGCGAGCGTGCCTTGCGGGTTGAATTCGAGTTCCAGCTCGCCCGCGAGATACTGCTGGGCGAACAGCTTGTTCTCGCCGACATAGGAGGAGATCATCTTCTTGATCTGGCGGGTTTCCAGCAGGCGGCTGAGCCCGATGCCGTCGACGCCGGCATTGTTGGAGACCACCGTCAGGCCCTTGACGCCGGAATCGCGGATCGCGTCGGAGAGCGCCTCAGCGATGCCGCAGAGGCCGAAACCGCCCGACATGATCATCATGCCGTCCTTGAGAATGCCATCGAGAGCCGACTTGGCGTCGGGATAGACCTTGTTCATGCGGAAAACCTTGGGGTGTGAGGCGTTAAGCCCGTTGTTGCCGGGATTATTAGGCGAAATGATCTTGAGCCGTCAATGATACGGGGTTTCCGGCGCGCGGGCCCGATGATACAGCCTGCCCACGGCGTGGGCATAACCGCCTCCCCGGCCTTGAAAGCGACAAGAAAACCCATCAAGTTGCGGGACTTGTACGTGGGGCGCGTTAGGCTCCCGGCTCGTCCCGTTGAGCACCCGCCAACCCAACCCGATCAGGACATGCCATTGACGTTGGCCCAAGGAATGAAGCGCCTGGGGACGCCGATTGCGGCGCTGCTCAGCATCGTGCTGATCGCCCTGGTCGCGACCTCCTGGCTGATCAACCGCGACGCGCTGCGCAAGGCGGTGGAGGGCCAGATCCGCGCCGTCACCGGGCTCGAGCTCAATGTCGCTGGCGCCATCGACATCTCGGTGCTGCCGGCGAGCTATGTCTCGTTCCATGACGTCAGCCTGAAGGGTCCCGGCGGGGACAGCGATCCGGCTCTGCATGTCGACGTGCTCACCGCGAATTTGCGGCTGCTGCCGCTCCTGCTGCAGCGCTTCGAGATCGCAGATCTGATGCTGCTGCGGCCGCATATCCATGTCAGCCTCGAGGCCAATGGCGACAGCAACTGGACCCCCTTCATCCAGACCATCGCGCGCACCATGAAGCCGGGCTCCGACAACCAGGTGTCGTTCTCCGAGATCCGGGTCCAGGACGGCGTGCTCGACTACGAGGACGTCGCCAGCCACGGCACCGAAAAGTTCGAGGACATCGACCTGTCGCTGGCATGGCCCTCGATCTCGCGCTCCTTTGCCGCCACCGGGCAGTTTGACTGGCGCGGCGAGCGCGTCGACGGTTCGATCAGCTTCTCCGATTTCGTCGCAGCGCTCTCCGGCGACCGCTCGGGCCTGAAGGCGCGGATCACCAGCCCGCCGCTCAAGCTCGCCTTCGACGGCAGCGTCGCCAACCGCACCAGCGCGATGATGGAAGGCACGCTCACCATCGACAGCCCGTCCTTGCGCAATGCGCTGCGCTGGACCGGCCAGCCGCAGCCGGGCAGCGGCGGCTTCGGCCGTTTCGCGCTCAAGGCGCGGGCCAACGTGGTGGGCGCCTCGATCGCGCTCACCAACGTCAATGTCGAGCTCGACGGCAACGTCGCCGAGGGCGTGATGACCTACGCCAACAACGGCCGGCAGTCGCTCCAGGCAACGCTCGCCGCCGACGCGCTCGACTTCACGCCCTACATCTCGACCTTCCGCCTGCTGGCAAGCGGCGCGCGCGACTGGAACAGGCAGCTGTTCGACCTCAACGGGCTGTCGACCACCGATCTCGACATGCGCCTGTCTGCAGCGCGGCTGACGGTCGGGCCGTCGAAACTCGGCCGCACCGCGATCGGCGCGAATTTGCGCAACGGCACGCTGGCGCTCTCGGTCGGCGAGGCGCAGGTCTATGGCGGCATCGCCAGGGGCTCGTTCGGGATTGCACGCTCCGACACGGTGGCCGACGTCAAGGCGCAATTCCAGTTCATCGACGTCGATTTGCAGGCCTGCACCTCCGAGCTGTTCGGCATCAACAAGCTGTCCGGCCGCGGCAACATCAACGTGTCGCTGGTCGCCTCCGGCTCGAGCCCGTTCGGCCTCGTGCAATCGCTCGACGGTACCGCCTCGGTGACAGGACATGACGGCGCGATCTCCGGCTTCAATGCCGAGCAGCTGTTGAAGCGGCTGGAGCGGCGGCCGCTGTCGGGCGGCGGCAATTTCCGCAGCGGCTCAACTCCGTACAACGACATGACGCTGTCTGTGAAATTCGCCGACGGCATCGCGACCGCCGACGACATCCACATCGACGGACCGACGGCGAAGATCACGCTGACCGGCACCGCCTCGGTGCCGACGCGCGAGTACGACATGAAGGGCGTGGCGAGCCTGAACGGCGCGTCCGGCTTCGAGCTGCCTTTCGTGGTGCAGGGGCCCTGGGACGATCCGCTGATCTTCCCCGATCCGGAAAGCCTGATCCGCCGCTCGCCCGCGTCCGCGCCGCTGCTCGAATCCGTGCGCAATCCCAAGACGCGCGACGCCGTGCGCTCGGTGCTCGAGCGCTTCACCGGCGCCAAGCCCGCCGCGCCCGATGCCGCGGCCGCGCCGACGGCAGAGAACGCGAAGGAAAGCGCCAAGGACGGCGCGAAATCCAATTAGTGGCGTGCAACTAACATCGCGCGAATTGATTGCCGTGAATTGATGCGTCGATTGGATCGATGCGCAACGTTAAGAACGTTCGCGGGCGAAATACCCCTCGACCTAGGTCTGACAAGATGCCGCTAGATCGGCCCCCGCCCATGCGCTAGTGTTTTCTCCGACCGGTTAAAACACCGGCGACTTCAGGGAGAGAAACGTGAAATCAAGGGTTATTGGCGCATTTTCACTTGCGGTTGCTGCGGTCGGGCTGTTCGCAGCCACTGCACCCGCATTTGCCCAGCAGAAAACGATCACTGTCTGGTGGGGCAAGGGATTTTATAAATCTGAAGACGACGCGCTGCTCGATACGATCAAGAAATTCGAGGCGAAGACCGGCATCAAGGTCGAATTGTCGCAGTACGCGATCCAGGACATGATTCCGAAGACGGTGGCCGCGCTCGATGCCGGCACCGTGCCGGACGTCGCCTATTCCGACTCCTACGACGTGCAGGCGCAGGGCAAGTGGGCCTATGAGGGCAAGCTCGAGGATCTGTCCGACGTCATGGAGCCGATCAAGGACCGGTTCGTGCCGAACACGCTTGAAGCGTCGATCCTCTACAACGACGTCGCCAAGAAGAAGGCCTATTACGGCTTTCCGCTGAAGCAGCAGAGCATGCACGTCCAGATCTGGGGCGACATGCTGGAGAAGGCCGGCTTCAAGCAGAGCGATATCCCGAACGACTGGGCCGGCTACTGGACCTTCTGGTGCGACAAGGTGCAGCCGGCGATCCGCAAAGCGACCGGCCAGCGCATCTACGCCGTGGGCCAGCCGATGGGCGTTGAATCCACCGACGCCTTCCAGTCGTTCTACACCTTCATGGACGCCTACCACGTCAAGCTCGTCGACGACGACGGCAAGCTCCTGGTCGACGATCCCAAGGTCCGCGACGGCCTGATCAAGGCGATGAAGGACTACACCGACACCTACATCAAGGGCTGCACGCCGCCTTCCTCCACGACCTGGAAGGATCCGGACAACAACGTCGCCTTCCACAACAAGACCATCGTGATGACCCACAACTTCACGATCTCGATCGCGGCAAAGTGGTTCGAGGACTCCACCAACCAGAACCTGACGCCGGAGCAGCGCGAAGCCGGCAAGAAGGCCTATGAGCAGGACATCATCACCGCGTCCTTCCCGAAGGCGCCTGATGGTTCGACCATCCGCTACCGCTCCGACGTCAAGACCGGGCTGATCTTCACAGCGGCCAAGAACAAGGCCGAGGCCAAGCAGTTCATCAGCTTCCTGCTCCAGGAAGAGAACGTCCGCCCCTACATCGAAGGCGCGCTCGGCCGCTGGTTCCCGGTGACGAAGGAAAGCCAGGCGAGCCCGTTCTGGCAGGCCGACCGGCACCGCAAGGCGGTCTACAACCAGTTCACCGGCGGCACCGCGCCGTTCGACTTCACCAAGAACTGGAAGTTCACGATCCTGAACAACGAGAACGTCTGGGCCAAGGCGATGAACCGGGTGGTGAGCGAGAAGGTTCCGGTCGACAAGGCCGTCGACGAGCTCATTGCCCGCATCAAGCAGGTCGTGAGTTAAGGTCATTCTCCCTCTCCCTGCTTTGCGGGGAGAGGTGTAAAACAAACCCGGCCGCATTTTGCGGCCGGCAGCTCGTTTGAAGAGTTCGAGAAGAATGGCGATCACGCTCTCTGGCGATCAAGCGGTAGCCTCGCCGCCTCTGTCGTCGCGGCTGACCCCGGCGCAGGTCTGGGGCATCGTGCTGCTCGCACCCTATTTCCTGGTTTTCCTGGCTTTCGTCGTCTATCCCGTCTGTTACGGGTTGTGGCTGGCGCGCCATCCCGAGAGCTATGTCGCGCTCTACAACGACCCGATCTTCGCGCGCGCCGCGGTCAACACGCTGATCTTCCTGGTCATCGGCATCAACATCAAGATGCTGATCGCGCTGTTCCTGTCCGGCTTCTTCGCCCAGCAGCGCACCTGGATCAAATGGCTTTCGGTGATCTTCATCCTGCCCTGGGCGGTGCCCTCGATCCCGACCATCCTGTCGGTGCGCTTCATGCTCAATCCCGAATGGGGCATGGTCAACCATTTCATCTTCAGCCTCACCGGCGATGACGGCCCGAACTGGCTGAACGATCCGACCGTCGCGCTGTCCATGGCGATCGGCGTGCACATCTGGAAATCGCTGCCGTTCTGGACGCTGATTCTGATCACCGGACGCCTTGCGATCTCGCACGATCTGTTCGAGGCCGCCGAGGTCGACGGTGCGAGCTGGTGGCAGAAATTCCGCTACATCACCTGGCCGTCGATGCAGACGCTCTACGTGACCTGCACGCTGCTCTCGATGATCTGGACGCTCGGCGATTTCAACAGCGTCTACCTCCTGACCGGCGGCGGCCCGGCCGACCTTACGCACGTGCTGTCGACGCTCGGCATTCGCTATCTCCGGCTCGACCAGCTCTCGCTCGCGATGGCTTCCATCGTCTGCGCGATGCCGTTCGTCCTGCCGCTCGTGTACTTCATGATGAAACGGTTGTCGCGATGAAGCTCCCTACCCTGCGCGAAGTCGCGACCGAAGCAAAGTTGCTGCTGATCGGAATCCCGGTCTTCATCTGGACGATGGTGCCGATCTATCACATGTTCCTGTTCGCGATCTCCCCGAAGGAGGACGCGTTCTCCGGAAAGCTGTGGCCGGACCATCCGACGCTGCACAACTTCTCGATTGTGTTCAATCAGCAGCACTATTTCCTGCGCGACTTCTACGTCCAGTTCTGGAATTCGGTGGTGATCGCGGCCGCCGTCGGCGCGCTGACGCTGTTCATCGCGACCGCCGCGGCGTTCTCGATCTCCCGGCTCAAGGTGCCCGGCGGGCGCGTGGTGATGAACCTTGCGCTCTTCACCTATTTCATTCCGGCGGCGTTCCTCGCCGTGCCGATGTATCGCACCATGGCCAATTACGGCCTGCTCAACAATCACTGGTCGCTGATCCTGGCGATGGTCACCATCGCCTCGCCCTATGCGATCTGGGTGCTGAAGCAGGCTTCCGACAAGCTGCCGGTCGAGCTCGATGAAGCCGCGGTGATGGACGGCGCCACCACGCTGCAGATCTTCCGCCTGGTCTATCTGCCCCTGATGATGCCCTCGCTGGTCGCGATCGGCACCTACGCGGTGCTGCTCGCCTGGAACGAATATCTCTACGCGTTCCTGCTGCTGTCGAACGACCGCGAGATCACCCTCCCCGTCGCGCTCGGCAACTTCCTCGCCGCCGACGATTCGCCGTGGGAGCTGCTGATGACGACCGGCTTCATCTACGCGCTGCCGCCGGCCGCGATCTACTACGCCTTCCGCCGCTACATGGTGGGCGGGCTTACCGCCGGCGCGGTGAAGTCCTAAGGCATTCCCACACTCACAATGGCGCCGCGCTCTCGCCCTGCGAGCTCGACAGCTTCGAGGCGAGCGAGGCAATGACGATGACGATGGCGATCAGGCCTATCACCAGCGTGCAGATGGCGTTGATCTCGGGCTTCACGCCGAGCCGCACCTCGGAATAGATACGGATCGGCAGCGTCGCCGAGCCGGGGCCGGTGGTGAAGCTCGCGATCACGAGATCGTCCAGCGACAGCGTGAACGCCAGCATCCAGCCGGCCACGATCGCGGGCGCGATCAGCGGCAGCGTGACCAAAAGGAAGGCACGGACGGGGCCGCAGCCGAGGTCCATGGCGGCCTCCTCGAGCGAGCGGTCGAGCGAGCCGAGGCGCGACTGGACCACGACAGCGACGAAGCACATCGTCAGCGTGGTATGCGCGATCGTCACCGTCCAGAAGCCGCGCTCGGCATTCAAGGCGACGAACAGCAGCAGGAGGGACAGGCCGGTGATGACCTCGGGCATCACCAGCGGCGCGTAAAGCATGCCCGAGAACAGCGTGCGGCCGCGAAATCCTTCGCCGCGCGACAGCGCCACCGCCGCCAGTGTTCCAAGCACGGTCGCGATGCTGGCCGAAGCGACGGCGACGCGCAGGCTCATCCAGGCCGCCTCGATCATGGCGCGGTCGTTGAAGAACTCGCGGTACCAGCGCAACGACCAGCCGCCCCACACCGTCACCAGCCGCGAGGCATTGAAGGAATAGATGACGAGAATGAGGATCGGCAGGTAAAGGAACGCCAGCCCCAGCGCGAGCGAGGCGACGTTGAAGCGGGACAGGCGAGCGACCTTGCGCATCACCGCTCCTCCAATTGCCGCCGCTGGACCCGCTCGTACAGCAACAGCGGTGCCAGCAGCACCACCAGCAGGATGATGGCGGCGGCGGAAGCGACCGGCCAGTCCTTGTTGGTGAAGAATTCCAGCCACAGCGTTTGCCCGATCATCAGCGAATTCGAGCCGGCGAGCAGATCCGGGATCACGAACTCGCCGACGATCGGAATGAAGCAGAGCAAGACGCCGGCGCCGACGCCGGGCAGTGACAGCGGAAAGGTGACGAGCCAGAACACCGCCCCCGGCGGCGCGCCGAGATCGGCGGCGGCCTCCTCCAGCACCGACTCCATCTTGGCCAGGGTCGCATAGAGCGGCAGGATCATGAACGGCAGATAGGAATAGACGATGCCGAGATACATCGCGCTGTCGGTGGAGAGCCACACCACCGGCTGGCTGACGACGTGGAGCGCGAGCAGGATTTTGTTCAAGAGCCCGTCATGCTGCAGGATGTTGATCCAGGCGTAGATGCGGATCAGGAACGAGGTCCAGAACGGCACGATCACCAGCACCATAGCCACCGCCTGCCAGCGCGTCGGCAGCCGTGCCATGCCGTAGGCTATGGGATAGCCGATCAGGAGCAGGATCGCGGTGGCGGTGACTGCGACGGTGATGCTGCGCACATACGCGAATACGTAGAGGTCGTCGGAGACCAGCAGCTTGAAATTGTCGATCGAGAGCGCGCCGAACGCGGCCTTGATCGCCGCCCATCCGGCGGTCAGGTCGAACACCGGCTCGTAGGGCGGCTGCGCGATCGCCGTCTGCGACAGGCTGATCTTCAGCACGAAGCCGAAAGGCACCAGGAAGAACAGCGCCATCCAGAGGTAAGGCGCGATCGCGGCGAAACGCGCGGGTCTCGCAAAGATGCGGCGCGCGCTCATTGCTCCAGCACCACGCAATCATTGGACGTGAACCAGGCCACCACGCGCTGGTTCACGCTGTACGCATCGGTGTCGCGGCGCGTCGTATTCGCGATCGCGGACTGCACGGTGCCACCCGCATCGAGTTTCACCCTGTAGGTGGTGCTGCCGCCGAGATAGCAGATATCGGTGACGGTGCCCTCGAGCCGATTGATCGCCGGCCCCTGGTCCGCATCACCGCCGAGCCCACGGCGCGAAAGTTTGACCTTCTCGGGGCGGATCGCGACCGACACCGTCGGCTTGCCGACCGCCGCGCGCGGCTCGGCCACGACGAGCGTTCCGGCATCGCGGGTGACGACGATTGCGCGGTAGGCCTCATGCGATTGCAACTCGCCTTCGAACAGGTTGATATCGCCGACGAACTGCGCGATCCAGCGCGAGCGCGGAGCTTCATAGAGCTCGCGCGGCGATGCGACCTGGACGAGCCTGCCCGCATCCATCACGCCGATTCGCGTCGCCATCGTCATCGCCTCCTCCTGATCGTGGGTGACGATGATGAAGGTCATGCCGAGCCGGCGCTGCAACTCCATCAGCTCTCCTTGCGTGCTCTCGCGCAATTTCTTGTCGAGCGCGGCCAGCGGCTCGTCGAGCAGCAGCAGTTGCGGGCGGCGCGCCAGCGCACGCGCCAGCGCGACGCGCTGCCGCTGGCCGCCGGAGAGCTGGTCCGGCCTGCGCTTCTCCATGCCCTCCAGCTTCACCAGCGCGACCATCTCGGCCACGCGCGTGGCGATATCGGCGCGCGCCATGCCGGCACGCTTCAGACCGAACGCGATATTGTCGCGCACCGACAGATGCGGAAACAGCGCGTAGCTCTGGAACATCATGTTGATGGGCCGCTCATGCGGCAGCGTCTGCGCGATGTCGTTGCCACCGAGCAGGATGCGCCCTTGGTCCGGCGCCTCGAAACCGGCCAGCATGCGCAATAGCGTGGTCTTGCCGCAGCCGGAGGGACCGAGCAGCGCAAAGAACTCGCCGGCACCGATATCGAGCGACACGCCATCGACCGCGCGGAACGCGCCGAAATTCTTCACCACGCCGTCAATGCGCAGCAGCGGACGCTCCGTCGCCGGATGCACGCCCGGCCTGGCCACGGCGGCCGCCTTGATCCCCTCGAGTTCGTCAGCCATGTTCCCTGCCGGCCCCAATGCAGCCGCACGCTAGCGGCGGAACGTTCCCGGCTCAACCGGTTCGATGCCGATCATTCACACCGCATTCGCCATGAACGCCGCCAGCGCGTCGCGATCGGCGGGCGGCATGGTCAGGCCGAGCTTGGAGCGGCGCCACAGGATGTCGTCGGGGAAGCGGGCCCATTCGGATTGCATGAGGTAGCGTACCTCGGCTGCCGTGAGTTCGGGACCGAAAGCCGGCCCAAGCTCGGCACGACTCTTGGCCTCGCCCAGCACGCCCGACAGCCGCGAGCCATAGGCGCCGAGCAGGCGCTGCGCCTGCGCCTCGGAGAGAAAGCGCCAGCGATCACGTGCGGCATCGACTTCCGCCTCGAAGTTCTGCCAGGGAAAGTCCCCGCCCGGAAGCGCGACCGCCGCCGTCCAGGGCCGCGACATCGGGTAGAACGGCGTCAGCCTGGTCACCGCGCGCTCCGCGCGCCATCGCGCGGTCGTGACATCGCCGCCGAACATCGTGAGCAGCGGCGCCTTGCGCCGCCTCGCATCGAAGGCGAGCGCACCATCCCGCCAGCGCCCGGCCTCGGGCGCCAGATTGACGCCCGAGATCGTCCGCATCACATCGACCGGCACGACGGGCTCGCGGAAATAGCGACTGGCAGCCTCGCAGAGATAGGTCACATCTGCGGCCGGCACGGCGACGATCGCCGGATCGCCCCTGAAGGCGTGCGTGACGGTGCCGATCAGGGTGAAATCGCGCTCGAACGGGCTTGCGAAGATCAGCCGGCCGTCGCTGTTCTGGAAAACGTAGACGTTGTCGGGCTCGAACAGCCGCGGCACGACGATCTGGCTGATCTGCACGGCAGCGCCTGCGCGCGGTGGCGGCTGTCGGAGCACGGTCTCGGCGACGCTCACGCTCCATCCGCCGCTGGTGTTCGCGAGTGCGCGGGTCGTGATGACCCTGCGGTGGCCGCGATCGACGACGGCGAGCCGCCAGATGTCGGTGCGATCCGCCCGCACACAGCGCGCGCCAGTACGGATCACCGCGCCACGCTCCGCCGCATCCAGCGCGGTCAGGACTGTGAGCCTGGAATCATCGACGACGCAGTCCGAATATTCAAAGGCGGTGCCGAACGGCCGTTTCAGGGCGTTGCCAACCGGATGATGCGTGATGTCGATGGTCGCGGACGGCGGCAAGCCGCCGCGCCCCGCAAGGCGGTCGTAGAGCAGCAGACCGGCGCGCAGCATCCAGGGCGGACGCTCGTCGGAATGCGCGGGGATCACGAAACGCATCGGGCGGACCAGATGCGGGGCGATCGCGAGCCACACCTTGCGCTCGGCCAGCGCCCGGCGCACACGACGGAAGCGGCGACGCTCCAGCACCGAGAGATCGCCGTGGATCAAATGCGGCGTCGCCGAGGAAGCTGCGCCACCGAGATCGCCCTGCTCGAACAGAATGACGCGAAGGCCGCGCCCGGCGGCGTCGCGCGCGATGCTGACGCCGTTCAGGCCACCGCCGATGATCGCGAGGTCGTAATCCGCCATGAAGCCGTCGTGAACGAACGAAGCAAGGACTTCGTCATCACTAGCCGGTCTTGAGCGCAAGCTCCATCGTCTCGGCGCGGCCGATCAGGCGGCCATATTGGCCGATCGGCAGGGGCTTGCCGAGCAGATAGCCCTGCACGCCGTCGCAACCCTCCTTGGCGAGGAAGGCGAGCTGCTCGATCGTCTCGACGCCTTCGGCGATGATCGACATTTCGAGGCCGTGACCGAGATCGATCACGGCGCGCACGATCGCTGCCGATTGCGGGTTGCGGCCGAGATTGATCACGAAGGCGCGGTCGATCTTGATCTTGTCGAACGGGAACGCCTGGAGATAGCTCAGTGAGGAATAGCCGCTGCCGAAATCGTCCATCGAGATGCGCACGCCCAGCGCCTTCAACCGGCGCAGCAGCGCGAGGCCGCGATCAAAATCCTCGATCAGCACGCCCTCGGTGATTTCGAGCTCGAGCCGGCCGGGCGACAGCCCGGTCTCCAGCAGGATCGAGTGGACGAGGCCGACCACGTCGCCATGGGCAAACTGTGCGGGCGACAGGTTGACCGCGACCTGGAGCGGCTTGGCCCAGGAGGCCGCCTCGCGGCAGGCCTGGCGCAGGATCCACTCGCCCATCTCGACGATCAGGCCGCTCTCCTCCGCAATTGGGATGAACTCGGCCGGCGAGACCTGGCCGCGGACCGGATGCTGCCAGCGCGCCAGCGCCTCGAAGCCGATGATCTCGCTCTCGGCGACGGTGTGGCCGGCGACGGCCTGCGGCTGGAATGCGAGCGAGAGCTCACCGTTCTTGATCGCTTTCGACAGGTCCTGGTGCAGCACGCGGCGGTCGCGAATCTGCTGGTCCATCTCGGGCTGGTAGAGGCTGATCGTGCCGCGCGACTTCTGCTTGGCGCGGAACAGCGCCGCCCCGGAATTGGCGAGCAGCGAAGCAGCGTCCGCGCCGTTGTGCGGGAAGACCGATATGCCGGTGGTGACCCCGGCGCGCACCGCGCGGCCGTCGATCTGGAATTCCTGGGAAAGGGCTTCACCGAGCTGGCGCGCCAGCGCGAGACCCGTGTCGGGCTGCTTGCCATCGATGATCAGGCCAAACTCGTCGCCGGACAGGCGCGCGACCACGCCGCCACGGGCGGCGTCCTGGAGCCGCTGGGCGACCTCGACCAGGAGCTTGTCGCCGAGCGCATGGCCGAAGACGTCGTTGACCTCCTTCAGCCCGTCGAGATCGACACAGAGCACCTGTCTCTTATACACATCTTTGATCAGATATTCCGGCTCGCCGGCATCGCTGAGCACGGTGGCGCGGCGGGTGAGGAAAAGCCGCAGGCCATCCTTGGTCGAGATCGGATGCTCCTCGGTGATCATTCCCCGCTTCTTGATCGCGGCCTCGTCGCGCGCGATGATCAGCTTGGCTTCCTTGGCGTTGAAGATGTCGGAAGCGGTGAGGCCCGTGGCATCCTCGCGCTTGCGGTTGAGGATCGCCTCGGCGCTGCGATTGGCGAGCAGATAGCGGCCGTCCTTGACCTGCTCCACGATCAGCGCCACGGGGATGTTGTCGACCACGAGCTCGAGGAATTTCTTGGTGCTCTCCAGCTGCTCCGAGAGCGAGCGGCGGTTGGTCACATCCTCGAACAGCGCAATCAGGAATTCGGGCTGGTTGTTCTGGTTGCGGGCAATCACGCGGACCGAGGACAGCACGCGGTTCTCCGCGCCCCGCTCGACCTTGATCTCGCTGCGGTACTGACCCTCGGCCGACGCCAGCGCCGCGCGATCCGCCGCCTCGATGCTGGCTGCGGTGGCAGGGCGGAAGATCTCGTCGGCGCGCTTGCCGACGATGCGATCGCGCGAATAGCGCGAGAAACGCTCGAAGGCGCGGTTGGCGAAGATGTAGCGGCCGTCCTCGATGTTCTTCGCGGCCACACAGACCGGGACGTTGTCGAGCACCGATTCCAGGAATTGCTTGGTGGAGGCAAGCTGCCGCGACAGGTTGCGCTGCTCGCTGACGTCGAGATGCGTCGCCACCGAGCCGCCATTCGGCAGCACGAAATATTTCACCAGGATGGCCCGCCCCTCCGGCAGCTCGGTGATCAGGCCGTTCGAGCTGGCGGCCTTCTCGTAGAACTCCTCGTCGGTCACGCCGAGCACGCCGCGATCGCGACGCAGCCTGAGCATGTCGGGCCCGGTCATATCGGCCCAGAGGTCCGAGCGCGCCAGCCCGTAGATTTCGAGATAGCGGTCGTTGCAGAAGATAATCCGTTGCTGAGCGTCGGTCATCACGACGCCCTGGTTCAGATTGTTCATGGCGGACGAAACGAAAGCATTGCGCCGCAACTGCATGCGCCTGGCTCGCCGTAACGCCGAGTGAATCCACAGCACGATGGCGGCCAGGAGCGAGCACACTGCGATGCCGCCGAGCAGCGCCTCCCAGACCAGATTGGGATCGAGCCGGCCCAGATAGCTTTGCGGGGCGAAATTGTCGGACAGCGCAAAGGCGCGCGCGGGCGCGACCGTGCCGGCCAGGCACGCCAAGGCCTGCACAGACGTCAGAATCGTGCCGCTCGCGTGCCAGTTCTTGTCAGCCATCAGCCACCCGCGATTTCAACTCCGGATTGTCTGGCCTCACGGGTTGGGATCGGGTAAACGCCTGTCAGCACGACAGAAAAATGTGACGCCAGATACGGCAATTGCCCTGACATGATAAATTCTTCCTTAATGGAGAGCCGCCTCGGGTGCGGTTCCTTAAGCCTCTCGTTAAGCCCCTTGTTAAGCTCCTTGTTAAGCTCCTTGGCCCTGCCGCTCACGGACCTCCCGCCCCACCATGGATAGAGTTGACTGCGTCGTCATCGGAGCGGGGGTGGTCGGGCTCGCGATCGCCCGAAAGCTCGCCCAGGCCGGGCGCGAGGTGATCGTGCTTGAAGCGGCGGAGGCGATCGGCACCATCACCTCCTCGCGCAACAGCGAGGTGATCCATGCCGGGATCTATTACCGGGCCGGGAGCTGGATGGCGCGGCTGTGCGTCAGCGGCAAGCATGCGCTCTACCGCTACTGCGCCGAGCGCGACATCCCGCACAGAAATTGCGGCAAGCTGATCGTCGCTACCAATCCGAAAGAGACCGAGAAGCTGCAATCGATCAAGGCGCATGCCGAGGCCAATGGCGTGCTCGACATGCAGATGCTCGCAGGCGACGCCGCGCGCGCGCTGGAGCCGGCGCTCGCCTGCGATGCCGCGTTGCTCTCGCCCTCGACCGGCATCATCGACAGCCATGCCTACATGCTCTCGCTGCGCGGCGAGGCCGAAGCGGCGGGCGCTGCGTTCGCGTTTCACACGCCGCTGATCCGCGCCAAGGCCTCAGGCGGCGTCATCGAAATCGATGCTGGCGGCGAGGCGCCGATGACGCTGCAATGCAGCCTGCTGGTCAACGCAGCAGGTCTTTCCGCGACGACCGTGGCGCGCAGCGTCGACGGCATGCCTCTGGAGCGGATTCCGCCGGCCTATCTTGCCAAGGGCAACTATTTCAGCTGTAGCACCAAGGCACCATTCTCACGGCTGATCTATCCCGTGCCCGAGCCCGGCGGGCTCGGCGTGCACCTCACCCTGGACATGGCAGGCCAGGCGCGCTTCGGTCCCGACGTGGAATGGATCGAAACGATCGACTATGCCGTCGATCCCGCACGCGCAGAGCGATTCTATCCGGCAATCCGCAAATACTGGCCGGACCTGCCTGATGGCGCGTTGATGCCGAGCTATTCGGGCATACGGCCGAAGATCGTCCCGCCGGCGGTGGCCACGCAGGATTTCCTGATGCAGGGCCCGCGCGATCACGGCGTGGACGGCCTCATCAATCTCTTCGGTATCGAGTCGCCCGGCCTGACGTCATCACTTGCGATCGCCGACCACGTCGCCGAGCTCGCAAGCATCTAGGCTTCGCACGAAATCAATCGCACGACGCTCCGCACCTCGACGTAGGGATGTGCGCAACAGCTCTCATCCCTACGTGAAGGGGTGCGAGATCAGGCCTATTCTGTACGGGGGTTACTAGTGGAGCGTGTCGTCGGTACCGTGCCTCAACCGCTCGATCTGGTCCTTGACCATCAACTTCCGGCGCTTCAACTCAACAATTTGCAGGTCGTCTGTTGAAAGGTGCACGAGAGCTTCGTGCAATTCGTTTTCGAGAAGTTTGTGTTTCCGCTCCAATTCAACAAGATGTGCCTGAATTGTCATTCGAAACCTCCTCGGTAGGGTTGAACCTCAGAATTCGATCCGGACGGAGAAGTGTACATCACCGATTCGTTCTGTCGATAAGTATCCGTAGTCCCACTGTCATTTTTGAAACTTCATATGTAATGAACAGTGAGTAAGGAACCCCGGCAGGAATCATCCATGATTTCAATGCGCCTGCGCGCGGTCGCCGCGATCCACTGAAATATCTTTGCGAGAGAACGTTGATAGGGACCCCAGATCGCTTGCGATCACGTCGCGCAAGGACGATACTTTCCACAGGCCTTCCACAGGCTTTCGTAACCTCATCGGGTTTTCCGGCTACCGCACATCATGACCAATGAAGACGAGCGCGAACTCGAAGCCGAGCTCGCCCGGTTGCAGCAGGAACACCGAGATCTCGATGCGGCGATCGATGCATTGCATCAATCGCCCGCCCCCGACCTATTGCGGTTACAGCGCCTGAAGAAACGCAAGCTGTTGTTGCGCGACCGTATCGCCTTCATCGAAGACCAGATCACGCCCGACATCATCGCCTGATCGCGGCCGCATGCCCGATGCGTTTTCCGCGATCGGATTTCTCTTGACTCAAAAAGAACAAAATAAGAACATTCAGACCTCAACCGCTTCCGGGGAAATGTCATGTCCGCAGCCGCCTTCGACAACAGCCATTATGAACAAGCCTGCGATCAGGCGATCGCGATGTGTGACGGCAATCTGCGCAGCACCATCAAGGCGCTGATCATGGCCAACGAATATCTGGAAGCGGAGCTCGAGGAATTGCAGGCGGCAATTTCGGCCGGCTGCATTCCCGAGACGTCGCGCAACAAGATGCGGAGCACCTCCAGCGCCGCGTGAGCCAACGAGCACTCGGAGCCGACCATGTCCGATGTCACCTACTATGTCGCACTGCCTTTCCTCACCGACGAAGATGGATCGCCGGTCGCAGGCGCCGCGGAGGAATGCCAGACTTCGGCCGCCGCACTGCGGCGCGCCGAGATCCTGGCGCACGGCGCCGGCCATATCGGCGCGATCGCGTTCAGCCGCAGCGGCGATCCCATGACCGGCGAGTTCGGCGACGCCAAGCTGCTGCGCAAATTCGGCAACGTGCCGGAAGACCTCAGCACGCTCTAAGAACGATACGAAGCTACACGATCGGTTGCCCTGGGGTTCACCTCTCCCCAGCAGGGAGAGGTGAAGTTCACGCCTCGACTCGCACCGATTGAGCCAAAACTCATCATCCTCTAGGTGCTGATCAGCCTGATCCGCGGCTCGTGCCGGCGCTGAGCCTTGCGCACGTACATGGCCGCGTCAGCTTCCTCCAGCGCGCGGCCCGCCTCGGCGTGAGATCCGAGCAGCGCGACGCCGGCGGAGGCGCCTGCATTCACGCGCTGGCCGCGAAACACAAAGGACAAATCGTCGATCGCCTGCTCGAAGCCTGCGGCCTTCGCCTTGGCGTCGGTCTCGCTGAGGTTCCACAACAGCAGCGCAAACTCGTCGCCGCCAAGACGGCCGACCACGTCAGAGGCACGCACCTGCCGCGTCAGCGTGGCGGCGATCGCCTTGAGGACCTCGTCACCGGCGGCGTGACCGAAGGAGTCGTTGATGGGCTTCAGGCGGTCGACGTCGAGCACGATCAACGCGCCGCGGGCGGCGTAGCGCGTCATGTAGGCGATCGCACGATGGAGCTCGCGCTCGAAGCCGCGCCGGTTCGGGATGCCGAGCAGGAAGTCGGTGTCGGCAGCAGCCTCGAGCTCGTCGATGCGCCGCTGGGCCTGGGCGAGCTTGGTGCGCAGGTTGCGGATGATCGCCTTGGCGTTCTTTGCATCGTTCTTTGCATCGTTCTTGGCCTTGCCGGTCGTCGCAGCGGGCCGGCCCGCAGGCCGGGCCGCGCGTCTGGCCGCGGGTTTGGATCGGCTCCCGCTGCTTTTCCGGCCCTTTTGCGCCTTCGCAGCGATCGCCCTTTTTGGTTTCTTCATGGGCGTCCTGCTCAATGAAGGCTTGCGGGGATTCACCAAGACAGGATAGTGCATTCCCTTCTCCTTGCCACCGCCTTGCGAGCCGCCGGCCGGAACCGTTAGTCTGGCCTATGTTTCTGCATTCCCGAGCACAATTGACGTCATGACCGCGCCGATCGCCATCATCATGGGAAGCCAGTCGGATTGGGACACCATGCGGCATGCCGCCGATACGCTCACAGCGCTCGGCGTCGCCTGCGAAAGCCGCATCGTCTCGGCCCACCGCACTCCGGAACGGTTGTTTACCTTTGCCAAGGGCGCCAAGGCCGAAGGCTTCAAGGTCATTATTGCCGGTGCCGGCGGCGCCGCGCATCTGCCCGGCATGACGGCGTCGCTGACGGAACTGCCGGTGTTCGGCGTCCCCGTCGAATCCAAGGCGCTGCGGGGCATCGATTCGCTTCACTCGATCGTCCAGATGCCCGCCGGCATCCCGGTCGGGACGCTCGCCATCGGCAAGGCGGGCGCGATCAACGCGGCGCTCCTCGCGGCGGCCGTCCTGGCCCTGTCCGATCCCGCGCTGTCGAAACGCCTCGTGGCCTGGCGCAAGGCACAGACCGACGCCGTGGCCGAGCGCCCGGAGGACAAGGCGTGACTGGCACCAAACGGGTAAAGCTGAAGCCCGGCGACACCATCGGAATCCTCGGCGGCGGACAATTGGGACGGATGCTTGCGATGGCCGCGGCGCGGCTCGGCCTGCGCTCCCAGGTGTTCTCGCCCGATCCGGACTCGCCGGCCTTCGACGTCGTGCTGAACGCGACCTGCGCCGAATATGCCGACGTCGAGGCGCTCGAGCTGTTCGCGAACGACGTCGACGTCATCACCTACGAGTTCGAGAACGTGCCGGCCGCAGCCGCGCTGGTGCTGGATGCGCGCCGCCCCGTGCTGCCCAACCGCAAGATCCTCGAGACCACCCAGGACCGACTCGCCGAGAAGGATTTCATCACCCGGCTCGGGATCGGCACCGCCGCCTATGCCGATGTCACCTCGGTCGCATCGTTGCGCGAGGCAATCGTCAGGATCGGGCTTCCGGCCGTGCTGAAGACGCGCCGCTTCGGCTATGACGGCAAGGGCCAGGCGATCATCCGCGAGGGCGATGACATCGCGAAAGTGTGGACCAACCTCGGCACCAAGTCGGCGATCCTGGAGGCTTTCGTGCCGTTCGAGCGCGAGATTTCCGTGATCGCCGCGCGCTCGGCCGAAGGCCAGGTCGAATGTTTCGACGTCACCGAGAACGAGCACCGCGATCACATTCTCAAGATCTCGCGCGCACCGGCCGCGATTCCGGACGCGCTTGCCGAAGAGGCGCGCAGCATCGCCGGCAAGATCGCCGACGCGCTCGACTATGTCGGCGTGCTGGCGGTCGAGATGTTCGTGCTCGCCAACGGCACGGGGCCAAAGGTGCTGGTGAACGAGATCGCGCCGCGCGTGCATAATTCTGGGCACTGGACGCTCGACGGCGCGTCCGTCTCGCAGTTCGAGCAGCATATCCGTGCCATCGCCGGCTGGCCGCTCGGCAAGCCCGTGCGGCACGGCGAGGTCGTCACCATGACCAACCTGATCGGCGATGAGATCAACCGCTACACGGACTGGCTCACGGTCCCCGGAGCCACCGTGCACATCTACGGCAAGGGCACGCCCAAGCCGGGCCGCAAGATGGGCCACGTCACCGAAGTGCTTCCGGCCCGCGACAAGTGAGGGGACCGCGGCGCTTCGCGATCCCCCTAAAGCGCGATGAGATTGGGATGAATCGTCATCGCGCTTTAGGTTGTTGTTCAAGCATGATCTCCACGCAAACGCGTTCGGCGTTTGTCGCGAGGGATCACGCGGTCTTCACGCCGGCGACGACGCCGGCCGGCTCTTCGCTGAGCCAGCGATAGATCACGCCGCCGAGCGCGCCGCCGATCAGCGGTGCGACCCAGAACATCCACAGTTGCGCCAGCGCCCAGCCGCCGACGAACAAGGCAGGCCCGGTGCTGCGCGCCGGGTTCACCGACGTGTTGGTGACGGGAATGCTGACGAGATGGATCATCACCAGCGTGAGCCCGATCGCGAGCGGCGCAAAACCCGCAGGCGCCCTCCCGTGCGTGGCGCCCATGATGACGAACAGGAACATCATGGTCATCACCACCTCGGTGATGAAGCACACCACCATGCCGTACTGGCCGGGCGAATGCGCACCATAGCCGTTCGACGCAAAGCCCTTGGTGACGTCGAAGCCCGGGGCGCCGCTGGCGATCACGTAGAGCAGCGTGGCCGCGACGATCGCGCCGATGACCTGCGCGACGATGTAGGGCAGGATCTGTCCGGTCGGGAACCGGCCGCCCGCGGCAAGACCGACCGTAACGGCGGGGTTGAGATGGCAGCCCGAGATGTGGCCGATGGCGTAGGCCATGGTGACGACGCTGAGGCCGAACGCCAGGGACACGCCGACCAGGCCGATACCGACCTGCGGGAAGCCGGCTGCGATCACCGCGCTCCCGCACCCCGCGAATGTGAGCCAAAAGGTGCCGATGGCCTCGGCGGCATATTTCTTCATATCCATGAGGGACTCCCCGTGATTTCCAAGACTTCCGGATCAAAGGTCCGGGAACGGCCCCGCCATTGGCGCCAAATCACCCCAATCGCGGCCGCACGGGGGCATTTTTGCCCCATTTAATGGCTTATCTTGGCCCAAATGCCCGCTTGGACGATGGACATCGCGGGTTTTGTCTGATACATCCGCGCGCTCAAGGTTAAGGGCTTGTGCTTTCTGCCATCCCCTTTGACTTACCAGAATTCAAATCCGATCCACTGAAGAGGATGCCGCGTGCAGGTTCTCGTTCGCGATAACAATGTCGATCAAGCCCTCAAGGCGCTGAAGAAGAAGATGCAGCGCGAGGGAATTTTCCGCGAGATGAAGCTCCGCGGTCACTACGAAAAGCCCTCCGAGAAGAAGGCCCGTGAAAAGGCCGAAGCCGTGCGCCGCGCGCGCAAGCTGGCCCGCAAGAAGCTGCAGCGTGAAGGCCTGCTGCCGATGAAGCCGAAGCCGGTGTTCGGCGCTGGTCCCGGTGGCGAGCGTGGCGCTGGCGGCCGTGGCGGCCCGGGCGCAGGTCCGCGCGGACCGCGCTGATTTTGCCGATCTTGCAAGATTGAGTTTTCGATGACGCGGGCCCAGGGCCCGCGTTATTGTTTGTGAGCGGTGCCTTTTCTGGGACGGGGCACTACCGATGCGGCACCAGCGCGAGCGAACCCGTAGATGGCCTCCCCTTTCCCCGAGCACAGCCCGGCACGGTCATGCCTGCCCTGGCGGCGCTCCGTCACACTCACACTGATCGCGGTTGCACTGTCCGGCTGCTCGTTCGACCTGGGATCGCTGATGCCGGAGAAGGAGAAGCCGCAGCAGGACGCGCCCAAATCTGCTACCGCGCCTGCTGCTGCGCCCGCCGAGAGCGCGGTCAGCGCCGGCACTGTCACCGAGGCCCAGAGCCATACGGCAAAGGGCCAGGCGCTCGCGAAATCAGGAGAGACGGCGGCAGCGCTCGAGGAGTTCAACCGCGCCGTTGCGCTCGATCCCTACAATGCGCAGGCGCTCTACGGCCGCGCCCTGATCTATCAGGCGAGCAACGAGCACGAGTTCGCGATCGCAGATTTCAGCGCAGCGAGCGGGCTCAATCCGCAGAAGCCGGAGCCGCTGCTCGGCCGCGCCATCAGCTATCTCGCAGTCGGTAAGGTCAAGGAAGCCGCAGCCGACCTCGACGAGGCTTCCGAGGCCGATCCGCACAATGCGCAAGTCTGGGCCACGCGGGGGCTCGCCTATGAGCGCCTCGGCGACAAGGCCAAGGCCGCGGCGTCCTACACCAAGGCCGTCGCGCTACGTCCGCGTGACGATGCCGCCCGGAGCGGGCTGGCCCGCGTCGGCGGCTGAGAACGGGATCGGAGGCGCAGCGCGCCAGATCAGTCTGGGGTGACGCCCTTCGGCAGGACCGCGTGGAACATCGACTTGACGCCCGACAGCATCTCGTCGGCAACGTTGGGCTTTGCCTTCGGCATGGGACCGGTCGCATCGGCCCGCAGATCGAGCGGCGGCGCGATCACCACCGGGACCGGGATGTCGGCCGGCGGTGTCAGCCGATTCGCATCATCGGTGCCAACGGACGCGGTGTAAGACGGGTTCGACGTCGTCGGGGAACCATAAGCCTCCGGGCCCGGCGTCGATACCGTGATTGGCGGCGGCAGCGGCCGCACGGAAGATGGGGCCGCCGTCACGAGCCGTGGCGCCTCCTGAACCCGCGGCGCTTCGCCTGCATGGGCCGTCTCCTGAGTGGAGGCCTCGGGCGATTTGCGCAGCCGCTCGATCGCCGCGCGGGCGAGATCATTGGCGTCAGGAGTCGCGGCATTCGATGCCGGAGCCTGAGTCGTCTCGGAGGCCGGCGCGGTGACGACCGGGGCACTGACGGCCGGAGCAGGCGTCGCCTTGGCCATGGCCTTGCTGTCGCGGGAAGCCGTCGGCCGGCCCCGCGGCGTAGCGGGAGTGGCGGCGGTCTCGGCGGATGAAGTCTCGGCGGGCTTGTTCTCGGCCGGCTGATCAGCGGCCTTGTTGTCAGCCGACTTCTCGGCCGCCGGCTTGTCCGTCACGGTCTTCTCGGAAACGCCCTTTTCGGAGACGCCCTTCTCGGAGATGCCCTTCTCGGAGATACCCTTGGCCTTCACTCCGGGCGCGGGGAGATTCGCGACCTCGGCAGGCTTGGCATCCTTCTTGGTCTGGGCAGGAGCGATTGCGGCGGCGGGAGTGTCGGGGGCCGGCCGGGCGTTGATGTAGTGATTGACGATGTACGCCCCGATGATCGTCGCGAGCACCGAGGGGAAGATATCCATGGAGATTTTAGTCAGGTATTTCAGCATTCCGGCCACTCCCCACACGGTCTGATGCGGGAACTTTGAGGCAATAGTAAGGGGGTCAACTGCGACGGATCGGTGGCAATTGGCACACCGCTTTTACGGTTTCAACTCTATCTCAAGGAACACGATCTCCGTTGCAGTTTCGTTAAGCACGTCGTGCGCGACACCTGCCTTGCGGAAGTAGGACTTGCCCGCCGCAAGCTGCGCCCTGGAGCGCTCGCCATCGGGGGCCACGATGGTCATCTCGCCGTCCCTGACGGGAACGATCACATAGTCCATCCCGTGAATGTGATGGCCGGTGGCGCCGCCGGGCGGCAGCCGCCACTCGGTGACCCGGACCTCGTCATTGTCGACCTGAACCTCGGAGCTGGCGGCAAGCATTTCCATTCCCCTCGTAAAGCGCGATGAATCGTCATCGCGCTTTAGGTTGTTGTTTGCGCATGATCTTTTCGGAAAACCGCTTCGCACTTTTCCGGATCATGCTTACGGCACAAAGACCATGAACACGTAGACGGCAAATACCACCATATGGACCAGCCCGAACAGGACGTTGGTCCTGCCGGTGCCGAAGGTCAGCATGCTCAGCAGAAATGTCAGGAACATCAGCGCCGTGTTCTGGGGGTTCAGGCCGAGAACCAGCGGCTGATCGAGCGCATAGGTGGCGAGTCCGACGGCTGGAATCGTGAGCCCGATGGTAGCCAGTGAGGAGCCGAGGGCCAGGTTGATGCTCTTCTGGAGATCGTTCTTGCGCGCGGCGGCGATCGCCGAGACTCCCTCCGGCATCAGGATCAGGAGCGCAACCAGGAGACCGGCAAAGGCCGGTGGGGCACCAATCATGACGGCAACGGCGTCGACCACCAGTGAGAACTTCTTGGCAAGCAGAACGACGGCGAGGAGCGAGACCAGGAGCAGGACGATGCTGAGAACCAGCATCGTGCCTGACAGATGGCTTTCGCCGCCCTTGCCGTCATCAGCCTGATTGATGAAATAATCGCGGTGCAGCACGGTCTGCGTATAGAGAAACACGCCATAGAGCACGATCGTCACGAGATCGACGAAGCCGAGCTGGAGCGTCGAATAGATCGGGCCCGGCGTCGTCAGCGTATAGTTGGGCATGATCAGCGTGATGGTCGCCAGCGCGATCAGTGTGCTGAGATAGACGTTGGAGCCTGAAACCTGGAAACCCTGCTCGCGGTAGCGCAGGCCGCCGATGAAGACGCAGAGGCCGACGAGCCCATTGCAGACGATCATCACCACGGCAAACACGGTGTCGCGCGCGAGCTCCGGCGCCGGCTTGTCGCCGAGCATGATGGTGGTGATCAGCGCGACCTCGATGATGGTCACCGCGAGCGTGAGCAGCAACGTGCCGAACGGTTCGCCGATCCGCTCCGCAATCACCTCGGAGTGATGAACGGCAGCGAACACCGTTCCGAACAGGATCACCAGCAGGACGATCGCAAACACGAAACCGCCGACGGACAGGGTGAAGCCGTATCCCATCGCGGTGACGATCAGGAACAGCAGCACCGCCAGGGCGGGAAATAGCCATGACGACCGCGGCATCGGTCCGTGTGCGCTCATGCAGACAATTCCTCAAATCAAGCCGGGGTCGATTATGCGCGAGAAGATCGCATGCGTCAGCCCTCAGCTGCCATTGATGAATCGTCGCGCGGTCTCCATGGCCCCGAAGGCATCGAGATCGTTGTGTCCGCCGCCGGGAAGTCGCACGAGGCGCTTGGGCTCGCGAGCGAGTGCGTACAGCCGCTCGCCGAGCGCGATCGGGATGGTCGGATCGTCCGTGCCATGCATGATCAGAAGCGGCGCAGTGACGCGGGCGATGCGCTCGTCCGAGCGAAACTGGTCGCGCATCAACAAGCGGACCGGGACCAAGGGGTAGAGCGAGGCGGCGACGTCGGCCATCGACGTGTAAGGTGCCTCCAGGACCAATTTGCCGATCTTGTGGTCGGATGCGATGGCGATCGCAAGGCCGGTCCCGAGCGAGAAGCCCCAGGCGACAACGCGCTCCGCCGCGTAGCGCGAGGCTGCGAAGGCGTAATCGGTCGCGGCGTCGCGCAGCAGTCCCTGCTCGCTCGGCGCGCCACTCGAGCCGGCATAGCCGCGATAGGACAGCGCGACGAGACCGGTGCCGTCGGCCGTCATGGCCCTGAAGCGACCGACAAGGCCGGCAAGATAATCCCCGTTGCCGTGAAAATAGAGGATCACGGGACGGCCGGGCTTTGCCGGCACGTGCCAGACGATCACCTTCTCGCCATCCGACGTGGTGAGCAGATGCTCTTCCGCCTCGGGAAGGCCTGCGGCGGCAGGCGCGGTAGGTTCGACGGTCGGGGCCGGAAACAGCATGTCGCGCTGCTTCACGTAGAGCAGGACGAGACCGGCGAGATAAGCAACCGCAGCGATTGCCAGGAGCCACTTCAGAACGGCCAACATCCGGAGCAAACCTTAGCTAGATCAGCTGCAGGACCGCCATTCGGGCCGGGCCCGCGACCAAGGACATAGCGCAGACGGGTGGACTAGGGGTAGGCTCGCGCTAGAGTTGCCGGCCGAGGGAGAACGTCAATGCTTAAGGAGGTAAGCTACCACGGGAGCGATCCAAAAGCCGTGCAGAAACGGCATCCCGAATACGGACGGTGGGACAAGCTAGGATTGCCTATTCTAGCCATGATCTATTGGACCGACGAGTACGTAGTCTACATAGACGAGAACTCCGACATCGACTTTCGAATGAACGGGGAAGTTGCTCCAGAGAAGGTCGCTGAATTTAATCGAATCCTGAACGAAGCATCCTCGCTCGAAATATCCGTTTCAGATGAATTCCCCCAACACACCAAGCTTCAGTGCAAGCAGTTCATTGGAGAAGCCATAGCGTGTTGCCTCGACCAAGATTTCGTCAATGCCGCTCGGATGCTCGCGTCGGCGCGGGTTTTTGTTGAAGGACGCAGCAGAGAGCTCTCGCGCATGTGGTATGTCGCAGGGTGCTGCCTTATCGCTGGGCCATTGTTGCTAGCGGGGCTTGCCGTTTGGTTCTTTCGGAACACTGTGATTCTGAGCGTCGGGCAGGCTGCATTCTGGCTCATCCTCTGCGCCGGAGCGGGTGCGCTAGGTGCGCTACTTTCAGTTATCTCTCGTGGCGGAACGCTACGGTTCGACGCATCATCCGGAAAAGCCCTTCACTATTTTGAGGGTGCTTCGAGAGTTGTTGCCGGCTCAATTTCCGGGGTCGTCGTCGGGATCGCCGTCAAATCCGGCCTCATTCTGACGCCCTTGTTTCAGGGCAACAAAGCGGGCTTCATTCTGCTTCTCTCGGCCATCGCCGCCGGCGCCGCAGAGCGATTTGCAACATCAATCATTTCAGACGTTAGCTCCATTGGTCTTAGTGGAGCTAAATCCGGGTCTTCCGAGCTGCCTGTCGACGAAGCAACAAATCGAGGGAAGACCCGAAAAACGCCTCGCCTGAGGCAGACGTCTACATCGCCTTGACGATGTTCTCGGTAACCTTCTTGGCGTCGCCGAGCAGCATCATGGTGTTGTCGCGATAGAACAGCGGGTTGTCGATGCCGGCGTAGCCCGAAGCCAGCGAGCGCTTGATGAACATCACCGTGCCGGCCTTCCAGACCTGGAGCACCGGCATGCCGTAGATCGGCGAAGTCTTGTCCTCTTCGGCCGCCGGGTTGGTGACGTCGTTGGCGCCGATCACGAAGGCGATGTCGGCCTGGGCGAATTCGGAGTTGATGTCCTCGAGCTCGAACACCTCGTCATAGGGCACATTGGCTTCGGCCAGCAGCACGTTCATGTGGCCGGGCATGCGGCCCGCGACCGGGTGGATGGCGTACTTCACCTCGACGCCTTCCTTCTTCAGCATGTCGGCCATCTCGCGCAGCGCGTGCTGGGCCTGCGCCACCGCCATGCCGTAGCCGGGCACGATGATGACCTTGGAGGCGTTCTTCATGATGAAGGCGGCATCGTCGGCCGAGCCGAGCTTTGCCGGCTTCTGCTCGCCGGTACCCCCGCCGGCCGCCGCGGTCTCGCCGCCGAAGCCGCCGAGGATGACCGAGATGAAGGACCGGTTCATCGCGTGGCACATGATGTAGGACAGGATCGCGCCGGATGAGCCGACCAGCGCGCCGGTGATGATCAGCGCGGAATTGCCGAGCGTGAAGCCGATGCCGGCCGCGGCCCATCCCGAATAGGAGTTCAGCATCGAGATCACGACCGGCATGTCGGCGCCGCCGATCGGGATGATCATGAGCACGCCGAGGGCGAGCGCCAGGATGACGTTGAGCCAGAAGAACACCGGGCTGCCGGTAACCACGAGCCCGACGATGCAGGCGACCAGCGCGACCGCGAGCGCGATGTTGATGAGATGCCGCGCCGGCAGGATGATCGGCGCGCCGCTCATGCGGGCCGACAGCTTGAGGAATGCGATCACCGAGCCGGTGAACGTCAGCGCACCGATGGCGACGCCGAGCGACATTTCGACCAGGCTCTGCGTGTGGATGTTGCCGGGGGTGCCGATGTCGAAGGCCTCAGGCGCATAGAATGCGCCGGCGGCGACCAGCACCGCGGCCATGCCGACCAGCGAGTGGAAGGCAGCGACCAGTTCCGGCATCGAGGTCATCGGCACACGGCGTGCGATCACCGCGCCGATCGCAGCACCGATGGCGATGCCGACGATGACGAGCAGCCAGGCAAGGCCGTCGGCCGGCGGATGGTTGGCAAGCGTGGTGGCGACCGCGATCGCCATGCCGATCATGCCGAGCAGGTTGCCCTGGCGCGAAGAGGCCGGGCTCGACAGCCCGCGCAGTGACAGGATGAACAGCACCCCCGCCACGAGATACAACAATGCAGAGAGATTGGCGTTCATCTCAGGTCCCCATCTGTCCCATCAGCCCGAGGTGGCCGCTTACTTGGCCTTCTTCTTGTACATCGCCAGCATGCGCTGGGTGACAAGGAAGCCGCCGAAGATATTGATGCAGGCAAAGATCAGCGCGATGAAGCCGAAGCCGCGCGCCCAGCCCGAACCGCTCGACACGTTGGCAACGCCGCCCGCGAGCAGCGCGCCGACCACGATCACCGAGGAGATCGCGTTGGTGACGCTCATCAGCGGTGTATGCAGTGCCGGGGTCACCGACCACACCACGAAATAGCCGACGAACACCGCCAGCACGAAAATCGACAGCCGGAAGATGAAGGGATCGACGACCTGTGCGACATGCTCCATGGCTTCTCTCCTCTAGGCTTTCGGCTGGAAGTTCGGGTGGATGACGGCGCCGTCCTTGGTGAGCGCGGTTGCCTTCACGAGCTCGTCGTCCCAGTTCACGGCAAGCTTCTTCTCTTTCTTGTCGATCATGGTCTCGATGAAGGAGAACAGGTTGCGCGCATAGAGGCCGGAAGCCGAGGCGGCGACGCGGCCGGCGACGTTGGTGTAGCCGACGATCTTGATGCCATCGATCTCGGCGACTTCGCCCGCCCTGGCGCCCTCGACGTTGCCGCCGCGCTCGACGGCGAGGTCGACCAGCACCGAGCCCGGCTTCATCGACTTGACCATCTCGGCCGAGACGAGCTTTGGCGCCGGCCGGCCCGGGATCAGCGCGGTCGTGATCACGATGTCCTGCTTCTTGATGTGCTCGGCGGTGAGCGCGGCCTGCTTGGCCTGGTATTCCTTGGACATTTCCTTCGCGTAACCGCCGGCGGTCTGCGCGTTCTTGAACTCCTCGTCCTCGACGGCGAGGAATTTGGCGCCAAGGCTCTCCACCTGCTCCTTGGTGGCCGGCCGCACATCGGTCGCGGTCACGATGGCGCCGAGGCGGCGCGCAGTCGCGATCGCCTGGAGGCCGGCAACGCCGACGCCCATCACGAACACTTTTGCGGCGGGCACGGTGCCGGCGGCGGTCATCATCATCGGGAAGGCGCGGCCGAAGGCTTCGGCGCCCTCGATGACGGCGCGGTAGCCGGCGAGGTTGGCCTGCGACGACAGCACGTCCATCACCTGCGCGCGCGTGATGCGCGGCATCAGTTCCATGGCGAAGGCGGCGATGCCGGCATCGGCCATCGTCTTCAGCGCAGCCTCGTTGCCATAGGGATCCATGATCGCGATGACGAGCGCACCGCGCTTGTACTGGCCAAGCTCGGACGCCTCGGGGCGCTTCACCTTGATGATGATGTCGGCATCGACAAGCGCATCGGCGCTGACGGTAGCACCGGCGGCGGTGTAGTCGGAATCGAGCAGGCCCGACTTGACGCCGGCACCGGGCTCAACGGCGATCTCGGCGCCCAGAGCCTTGAACTTCTTCACCGTATCCGGCGAAGCGGCGACCCGCGGCTCGGACGGATCGATTTCCTTGGCAACGGCAATCTTCATGAGGCCTCCGGCGGCGCGGGACAGCGCGCATGCGAATTTAGCGTTACTCCCGCAACGTTGGATACCGGTTTTAGAACCGGCTTGGATGCAAATTTTCTGAGCAACCGCCGCCCTTGGCGGTGCAGCCGACGATGGATCAGGTCAGGAAGATCGCCATCAGGATGACGATGAGCGCCACCGTGGCCGTGCCGTACTTCACCAGCTTGATGAAGCCCTCATAGGTTTGCTCGTGGGCAACGTAGTCGTTGCCATCGGCGGTGCTGTACGCCACTTCGCTATGGTCGGCCATGGATGTCCCCAGTCGAAAAGTCGAATTCCCGGCTGGCATTACCGCAATCCGCCGGACAGGGCAACGGCACAGCTGCGCAGTTTTCCCGCAAATCGGCTCATTTGGAAACCCGATTGTCGGGACCGGGGAAGCGTTCGCCGCCCAACACCATCCTACTCCTGGTCCAAAACGGCGATCATGAACGTCGCGGTCTCCGGCTCGACGTCGGCTTCGACCACAGCCAGACCGAGCGCACGGCGCACCGCGTCGACAGCCTCCTCGCCGCCATCGGTGAATCTCGCCGTGTCCGGAGCAGTGCCCGAGCCGACCGCAACGGGATGATCGCCGGCCAGGAAGCCGTGCGTCATGTGGAAACCAAGCGCGCGATAGACCTCGAACTGCTCTTCCGAGAAGAACTGGTCGCCGGTGGTCTCGTGCGGGAAGCGATTGTTTCGTCGCGCGTAATCCCGGATGTAGTCGTTTTCGTCGCCGGTGAGCGAGGACTTGATATAGACGAGATGGCCCTTCTCCTGGCCGCCGTAGTCGATGGTGCCGATCGCGACGTGAACGTGGTCCCGCGGCGCATTGTCGTGCTCGTCTGGCGATGAGGGGTCACCGGCCTTGTCTGCATTGCGCGCCATCAGTGCGCGGGTGCGTTCGCGGATCGGCGTCCAGGGCAGATCAATCCGGATCCCGAGGTCGATCCGCGCATAGCGCTGCAGCGTCATCAGCGAGGCGAAGTTCATCGGCGCATCGGCTTCCGCATCGACCGCGATGATCACCTTGCAGCGCCGACGCAACAGCTCGTAGACGCCTAGGTTCTCGATGTGGCCACCATCGGTGAGATAGACGCTGTCGCTGTTCTCGTAGAGACGCCCGGAGATTTCCGACCAGAAATAAAGCGGCGTGGAGCGACGCTGGGGCCGCACGCGCTCATCGACGTAACGCGGATTCTTCAGCCAATACCCGAGACGCACGTTGAGAAGCGCAAGCGTCGGCGTCAGCGCTCTGATCGAGTTCGAGCCCATGTTTGAGGAGGCCGCCGCGCCCGAGATCGCCATGGCAGTGGCGAGATCGAGACTCTGCTCGTCATCCTGCACCGCCCAGGTCGGGGCATAGCCCGTCGCCTCGCTGCCAACATTCAGCGCGGAAAACATGAAGAAGTCCGCGTTGCGGCCGCGCCGATTGGCAAAGTCCGAGCCCTGGATGTTCAGCGCCGTATTGATGAGTTGATAGGGCGCGTGCAAGCTCGGAGCGGCAGCCTGCCCAGCCGTTTCGGGGTCCTCCGTCCGAACCGCAAAGAGATCGCTGAGCTTCATGCGATCGAGCGGCTTGAAATCGCGCCCCTGGTCGAGGCTTGCCTCGACGCGCCCGATGTCGCCATCGGCCGAACGAGTCGGATCGAACAGGAAGGCCTTGCTCAGGCGATCGCGATATAGCCGATGCAGCGAGTTCGCATTCGGCGTCAGAAAGAACGAGATGACGAACAACACGACGCCGGCAAGGGTATAGAGGATGACCATCGGAAGGCTAAATGAGTAGCCGAGCTCGGAGGCCGCCCCCTGAAATAGATTCGGGTACTCTCTCTGAACGACGCCTCCAATTTTCTGGGCTAGGAATTCGAGCCATGCGGGGGCGTGCCAGGTCGGCGTCAGCCTCTCCGTATTCGGAACGACCGGCGGCATCGCTTTCGGCGTGATCTCGGCGGACAAGGTGCCGGTGCTGGCGTCGAACTGGATCTTGCCCGCCAGATTTCCCGCAGGCGCGTTTGATTTGGCATTGGCGAGGCACTCTCTTTGGGCCGCCGCGCCCAGAGCCGACGGGCACCTTTCGAACAGGTCGTTGGCGATGCCCCAATACGACAGATAGAGGTAGGCGACCCAGATGATCAGCGGCAGCGCGAGACCCGCGATCCACAGGGCGGCCTTGGCTACAATGGCGAGCACGAGCGAGCCCCATTGTGAGGACACGCTGTTGCCCTTCAGCACCTCTGCGAATTGCTGCCTGAATGCGGTGACGAAGACGCCGATTGGCGCGGCGATCGCCGCGAGGGACTTGATCCAGGTGATGGCGACGGCGCCGACCGGTCCGCCGAGCGCGTTGCTCTCGGCAACGTCGAACATCTGGCCCAGCATGAAGGGCTGAAATTCGAAGAAGGCGAGGACTGCGAGCAGCACGAGGAAGGTCGCGCCGGCGCTCGGCCAATGCGAGCGGAACTCCTGGCGCTTGCCCGGACTTGCAAATGATTGTTTGAGGGCCCAGCCGAAGAACAGGACAACCCCGATGATGGCCGTCGCCAGGGTCAGCGCGAAATGCTGGACCTGAAGAAAACGCGCGAAATCGCAGGCGACGCCGAGCAGCAACGCGAGACCGGCAAGATAGGCGCACACGACGCTCGGGCCGCTGCCGCGGACCGAGCGGGAGCTGAAATAGGCAAGTACGCTGCCGACGAGCAGCACCAAGGCGGCGGCAGCTCCGAAGGCGGTGAAGCCGTAACGATCGATGCTGCTGAAATCGTGCAGCTCGCACAGTTTGCGATCGTTGAAGCCGATCCCGAAGATGTTCGCGACCGTGAGGCAGCTCCGAAGCGGCGTCGACCAGATGGTGATCGCGGCAAGCAGCAGCACGACCGGCAGCGTCAGCCCGATATTGGCGACCAGGCCGCGCACGACGATCGCAATTCCTGTCAGGAGATCGCGCACACCGGCGGGGATCAGATAGTTGGAATAGTTCCGCAGATGTCCGACGGAGGGCGTGTCGCTGATCTCGGCTGCCGTGACAGTTCCGCCCGCCGGCCTCTCGCCGAATACGAACCGACGCGCGACCGTCATGGTCGCGCTGAGCGACGTCCCCATATAGCCGCCGCCCGATACCGTGGAGAGATAGTCGATCCGCCCGATCAGATTGTGATGGTTGAGCGCCTGCAGCACGCCCAGGCAAACGGCCGAGGAGCGAATGCCACCGCCGGACAAGGCGAGCCCGGTGACGTCGAGCAACTGGCAGGGTTCTAAGCTATCTGGATCGATGCGCCGGTCCGGCTCGCGGCGGGTGTTGATCGCTGCGATTTCGCCGCGGACGATCTGGTGGTGCTTTTCGCACCACGGCGTTTCCTCATCGACGGCAGCGGCGTTTCTGGCTTCTACGGCTCGCGCGGCGGGTCCTTGATCGAGCATGGGTGTCACCCCCAGGCGGAAATCGATCCATCAACAATCAGCAGTTGAAAAATATATTCTCAGTACGCACAAGATTAGTCTTGCCAGTTTTCGCGAACGTTCAATCCCACGTAGCAGGATCTCCGGTCCCGTCTCGAAGGTGGCCTGGAAACGTACCGGCTGGAAGAAGGGTGTGAAGGCTGCAAGATGCACTGAAATGCAGGGCAATGACGTCGTTCGAGACCGATTCCACCAACAAGGGAGGCGTGCGCGGTACCGCGTCCAGGAGCACATTGCCGAGTTCGCGAAAAAATGTCGCAGCCGCGGCGCCCGTCAGTCCCGTCGAGAGCCGAAGCAGCGTTCGCGCAGCTTCAGCCCATCGCCTCCAGCTCGTCGATCATCCCGGCGATGACGCTAAGACCGCCGTCCCAGAATTTCGGGTCCTTGGCATCGAGCCCGAAGGGCCGCAACAGCTCGGAGTAGTGCTTGGTGCCGCCGGCAGCAAGCATATCGAGGTAGCGCTCGGCGAAACCCTCAGCGGCATTCTCGTAGACAGCATAGAGCGAGTTCACGAGGCAATCGCCGAATGCATAGGCGTAGACATAGAACGGCGAATGGATGAAGTGCGGGATGTACATCCAGTAGTTCTCATACCCCGCCTTGATCTCGATCGCGGGACCGAGACTTTCGCCCTGCACCGAGAGCCAGATCTCGCCTAGCCGCGTCGCGGTGAGCTCGCCGCTCTTGCGCTCGCTGTGCACGGCGCGCTCGAAGGAATAGAACGCGATCTGCCGCACCACGGTATTGATCATGTCCTCGACCTTGCCGGCGAGCAGCGCCTGGCGCTGTTTTGCATTCTTGGTCTGGGCAAGGAGCCGCTTGAACGTGAGCATCTCGCCGAACACGCTGGCGGTCTCGGCCAGCGTCAGCGGTGTCGGCGCCATCAACGCGCCGTTCCTGGCCGCCAGCACCTGGTGCACGCCGTGGCCGAGCTCGTGCGCAAGCGTCATCACGTCGCGCGGCTTGCCCTGATAATTCATCAGCACGTAAGGGTGCGCCGACGGTGTGGTCGGATGCGAGAAGGCGCCCGGCGCCTTGCCGGGACGAACCGGCGCGTCGATCCAGCGATCACTGAAGAAGCGCTCGGCGATGTCGGCCATCTTGGGCGAGAAGCCGCGATAGGCCGTCAGCACCATGTTCCTCGCATCGGGCCAGGCGATGGTATCGGTCGCGGCAAAGGGCAGAGGGGCGTTGCGATCCCAGTAGGCGAGCCGCTTCTTCTTGAACCAGCGCGCCTTCAGCGCGTAGTAGCGGTGCGACAGCCTTGGATAGGCCGCGCGCACCGAGGCGACCAGCGCATCCACCACCTCGCGCTCGACGCGGTTGTTCAGATGTCGGGAATCCGCGACGTCCTTGAAGCCGCGCCAGCGGTCGGAGATGTCCTTGTCCTTGGCGAGCGTGTTGGTGATCAGCGCGAAGGTGCGCTCATTGGCCTTGAAGGTTTTTGCCAAAGCTTCCGCCGCAGTCTTGCGCTTGGCGCCGTCGCGGTCCTGCAAGAGATTCAGCGTCGGCTCGATCGCGAGCTCCTTGGGCCCGACCTTGAAGCGCAGGCCGGAGATGGTTTGGTCGAACAGCCTGTTCCAGGCCGAGTAGCCGGTCTGCGCCTTTTCCAGGAAGAGCTGCTCGAGCTTGTCGTCGAGCTGATACGGCTTCTCCTTGCGCAAATCCTCGATCCAGGGGCGATAATGCGCGAGCTCGGAAGCCTGCATCGCACGGGTCAAGATATCGTCATCGATGCGGTTGAGCTCGAGCGCGAAGAACAGAAGATGGGTCGAGGCGACCGTCAGTCGCTCTGACACATCGCCGTAAAACTTTGAAATCTTGGGATCAACGCTGTCGCCGGCGTGGACGAGCCCGGCATAGGAGCCGAGCCGGCCGGCGAGATCGTCGATCGCCTCGTACCGCCGCACGGCCTCCGCGAGCCATTTTCCGCCATCTTCCTTTGCTGTCCCTGTCGCGAGCTTGCCCTTGTAGTCGGTCTCGAACGCGACGCAATCGGCATCCATCTTCTCGAGATCGCGCGCCACTTCCGGCGCGGTGATCCCGGAATAGAGGTCGGCGAGGTTCCACTCCGGAAGCTTGCCGGTTTTGCTCACAGCTTTGCCGGAGGGTTTTGCTTTGGCGGCGGCTTTCTTGGTGTTCGGCTTGCGGAGAGCAGACGTGCTAAGAGCGGACTTGCTAAGTGCGGATTTGGAGCGCGAAGTCATCGTGTTGGAAACCTGTGTTCAACGATCGCAATGGATGGGGTCAGCAAGGTTTAAGAGTACGTTAATCGGCTTCGGCCAGAGTGCCCCGATTCGAGACAGATAGTTGTAGCGTGCGGGGAACACCATGGCTGCCAGTATTTTGATTGCCGATGACGACGCCGTCGCGCGCCGCCTGGTCGAGAACATGGTGCAGAAATGCGGCTATGAAACGATCATCGTCGATTCCGGCGATGCCGCGCTCGCCGCCCTCACCGCGCCCGACGCTCCCGCCGTCGACGCAGTCATCCTCGATCTCGTGATGCCCGGCCTCGACGGCATGGGCGTCCTGGCAAAGATCCGAGAGGCTGGCCTCAGCGTGCCCGTCATCGTCCAGACCGCGCATGGCGGCATCGACAACGTGATCTCGGCGATGCGCGCAGGTGCGGCCGACTTCGTGGTCAAGCCGGTTGGCATGGAGCGCCTCCAGGTCTCCTTGCGCAACGCGCTCAACGCGTCCGCGCTCAAGGGCGAATTGCAGCGGATCCGGCACAGCCGCGAGGGCCGGCTGACGTTCTCCGACATCATCACCCGCAGCGACGCGATGGCGCATGTGATGCGCACCGCGCAGAAGGCGGCAAATTCTTCGATTCCCGTGCTGATCGAAGGTGACTCCGGCGTCGGCAAGGAGATGTTCGCACGCGCCATCCACGGCAGCGGCGAGCGCAAGGCAAAGCCGTTCGTCGCGGTCAATTGCGGCGCGATCCCCGACAATCTCGTCGAGTCGATCCTGTTCGGCCATGAGAAAGGCGCCTTCACCGGCGCGACCGAGCGGCACGCCGGCAAGTTCGTCGAGGCCCATGGCGGCACGCTGTTTCTGGACGAGGTCAGCGAGCTGCCGCTGACCGCGCAGGTCAAGCTGCTCCGCGCACTCCAGGAGGGCGCTGTCGAGGCTGTCGGCGGGCGCAAGCCGGTGAAGGTCGACGTCCGCATCATTTCCGCGACCAATCGCAAGCTCCTGGACCGGGTGAAGCAGGGCCACTTCCGCGAGGACCTGTTCTACCGCCTTCACGTCCTGCCGCTGACGATCCCGAATTTGCGCGCGCGGCGCGAGGACATCCCGCATCTGCTGCGGCATTTCCTGGCGCGGTTCGCCGCGGAGGAGAACCGCTCGATCACCGGCATCAGCGGCGAGGCGATGGCGCATCTCTCAACGCTCGACTGGCCCGGCAACATCCGCCAGCTCGAGAACGCGGTCTATCGCGCGGTGGTCATGAGCGAAGGCGACCGGCTTGGCCTCGACGATTTCCCGCTGCTTGCCGCGCACCCGCAACAGATGACCGACGCTCCGATGGCGCCGCTGATGCTGGAGCCGGTCGCGCCGATGGCGCCCACCATGATTTCAGGTAATGAAATACCGATCGCCCCACTGCCCGCCGCCGGCTCCCTCGCGATGCTGACCAGCACCGGGGAAGTACGGCCTCTGGAGGAGATGGAGAACGAAATCATCCGCTTCGCGATCTCGCATTACCGCGGGCAGATGTCGGAGGTCGCGCGCCGCCTCAAAATTGGCCGCTCTACGCTCTACCGCAAACTCGACGAAGCCGGCGTCCAAGGATCTGGCGGCAAAAGCGGCGAGGAGACGCACTGAGCAGGACTCGCGGAACGACGTTCCCTTTATGGCCTAAACGGGGCGCAAGTCCTTCGCATTGCGGGCGATTTGAACCGTGACCGGGAAGTGACAGACAAAGGGAAAAGCGCTTGGCAGGAGCGCACAATCCGTTGCCAAGAGGCTTCCTTGAAGTCAGTTTGTCGTGAGTTGTCCCGGGTGGCGCTGGCTGCAAAAACGGGGCCTGTATATCGTCTGCGTAAGAATCGTTGCGTGCAGGCGTGCAACTTTCGAGAAGCCGGCGCGATTGGCCGAAGCTGTTAGACGATAACGAATCTGTCCAGTGAATCCGTTCCATGGGGACGGTTCACCCGAGGGGTGTGTCACGATGCGAGACTGTTTGAACAACCGTGCAGGCTTTGACCGCGTGCTGATGACGGTCGCGGCGACCTTCCTCACGGTGTCGGCCACTTCGGCGCTGGCCCAGGACCAGCCGCGCAGCAGCGCCGCGGAGCTCGCGATCGAAGCCGCGATCCCGCGCCCAGAACCGGCTAACGTCCCGCCTCCGACCGCCGCCGACATCAAGCTCGACACGACCGCGACCGTGCAGGAGCCGGCCAGGGACGCAAGCAGCAAGGAGCCCGTGAAGGCGGAAGCTGCCCCGGCGCCCGACAAGGTCGGAACCAAGCCTTCTGACGTCGCCACGACGCCTGCCACCGAGGCGCCGAAGAACGAGACGGCGAAGACCGAGCCCGCCAAGACCGAGCCTTCCAAGATTGAACCTTCCAAGTCTGAACCTTCCAAGTCTGAACCTTCCAAGTCTGAACCGGCAAAGACCGAAGCTGCGACCGCGCCGGCCGCGCCAGCGACCGCTGCAGCACCGGCCGAGCCGCCGAAGGATGTCGCGAAAGAGCCGGCCGCCGAACCGGTGAAGGCCGCGAGCAACGTTCCCGCCGCCGATCAGCCGGTTGCCGACAAGATCAAGGACGCGCTCGGCGCCAAGAGCTCGCGTTATTTCGATCGCAAGAACGAGCGCGCCGCCGTCGAGAAGTTTTACGGCGCGCGTGACTTCGCGCCGGTCTGGACGCAAGGCGGCAGCCTCAGCGCTTCGGCTAAGGGCGTGATCGCACGGCTGAAGGATGCCGCGTCCGACGGGCTCAACGCCGCCGACTATCCGGTGCCGGATTTCGCGGCAGCCACGACGCCCGATGCGCTCGCCGAGGCCGAGCTCAAGCTCACCGCCAGCATGCTGGACTATGCGCGCCAGGCGCAGAGCGGCCGCATGCACTGGTCGCAGGTCAGCGCCGACATCCTTTATCCCGAGCATCCGGTCGACCCGAGCGAGGTGCTGACCAAGGTCACGACCGCGTCTGATGCGTCCATAGCACTCGACGGCTACAACCCGCCGCAGAAGCTCTACAAGGAGCTCAAGGCGAAGCTCGCCCAGCTCCGCGGCCAGGGCGAAGGCCCGGTGATCGAAATCACCGACGGCCCGGCGCTGAGGTACACACCGGCGCGCGGCAAGAAGCGGGCGGAAGTCGTCGTCCAGGATCCGCGCGTACCGCAGCTCCGCGCCAAGCTCGGCATCACCGAGAATGCCAACGACGACCACTATGACGCGACGGTTGCGGAAGCCGTGCGGAAATTCCAGGACGGCGTCGAAATGAAGGCGACCGGCGTCCTCGACGCGCCGACCGTGAGGGCTCTGAACAGCCCGAAGCGCGACAGGCAGATCGACACCGTGCTCGTGAACATGGAGCGCTGGCGCTGGCTGCCGCGCGATCTCGGCGTGCCGTCGCTCGGCGATGCCTATGTCATCCTCAACATTCCCGACTACACGCTGAAGGTCATGCAGCGCGGCCAGCAGGTCTGGACCACGCGCGTGGTCACGGGCAAGCCGGGGACGCACGCCACCCCGCTGCTCAGCGAGACGATGAAGTACATCACGGTCAACCCGACCTGGAACGTGCCGCCGTCGATCGTCTACAACGAATATCTGCCGGCGCTGCAGCAGGACCCGACCGTGCTCCAGCGCATGGGCCTGCGCCTCGAGCAGAACCGCGACGGCTCCGTGCACATCTCGCAGCCGCCGGGTGAAGCCAACGCGCTCGGCCGCGTCCGCTTCAACTTCCCGAACAAGTTCCTGGTCTATCAGCACGACACGCCGGACAAGTACCTGTTCGCCAAGGAAGAGCGCGCCTTCAGCCATGGCTGCATGCGGGTGCAGAACCCGGATCAGTACGCCTCCGTGCTGCTCAACATCACGATGCCGAACGAGCACTACACGCCGGAGCGGATCCGCAGCATGTACGGCTCCAGCGAGATCGATCTGAAATTCCCCACCCCGATCCCGGTCAACATCACCTACCAGACCGCGTTCGTGGACGACGGTGGCAAGCTGCAACTCCGCAGGGACGTCTATGGCCGCGACGCGACCATGATCAGCATCCTGAAGAACAGCCGTGGCAAGGACCTCGAGAACGTCGTCGCCCATTCGCAGCCGAGCTATTCGCGGCCTGCCACGACCCTGCCCTCTGGCGTCGCGGTCGCCAATAGCGGCTTCGGAGGCGGCTTCTCGTCCGGACCGTCGTTTTTCGAGCGGCTGTTCGGACCGCCGACCCCGCCGCCGGCTCCGGTCGGCCGGCGCCAGCAGCGCGTTTTCACCCGCTGATCCCTACCGGCCGGGCTCGCGCCAAAAAGAAAATTCGTCAATGAAATCAACGATCCCGTCGTCCGACGGGATCGTTTAACGTTAACCATTGTCCACCAGCCCCGCCGCGGGGGGCGTTTTTTCGCCACACTCGACCGGTTAGGTCTGTACCCTGACTTGGGTTTCGACTTGGGTTTTCGACTTGGGATCCCTCTTGGGATCTCGTTGGGTTGGGGGCGGGAAGGTAAACCTCAAATTAACCTTCTCGCTTTAAGAAAGCGTTCATCCTCTTTCGCGCGCTAGCGGGGTTGGCGGGAGAGAGTCCATTTGAACGCTCGTCGACTGGGTGGGCTCATTCGTGCTGACTGGTTTCGCACGCCAATTCGTTGCGGTGTCGTTGTCCCATGCGGGAGTCATGGCCGGTTCTCGGATCGGCCTGACCTCGCTGCTTTTGCTTGCCGGCGCCGGCAACGTGCACGACGCGACCGCGCTGAACGAGACCCGCACCCTCTCCTTCCACCACACCCATTCCGGCGAGGACCTCACCGTCACCTTCAAGCGCGACGGGCGCTATGACGAGGGCGCGCTGAAGCAGCTCAATCACTATCTCCGAGACTGGCGCAGCCAGGACGAGACCGTGATGGACCGCCACCTCTTCGATATCCTCTGGGAGGTCTATCGCGACGTCGACGGCAGGCAGCCGATCCAGATCGTCTCCTCCTACCGCTCCCCCGCCACCAACGCCATGCTTCGCCGCCGCTCCTCAGGCGTGGCGCGCTTCAGCCAGCACATGCTGGGGCATGCAATGGACTTCTACATTCCGGGCGTGCCGCTGGAGCAGATCCGCTTCGCAGGGCTCCGCCTGCAACGCGGCGGGGTCGGCTTCTACCCGACCTCCGGTTCGCCTTTCGTGCATCTGGACACCGGCAGCATCCGGCACTGGCCGCGCATGACGCATGACCAGCTCGCCCGTGTCTTCCCGGACGGACGCACCGTACACCTGCCGACCGATGGCACGCCGCTCAAGGGCTATGAGCTCGCCAAGGCCGACATCGAGCGGCGCGGCAATGGCGATGACGCCGCGACGATCGGCAAGCCGAGCTTCCTGGCAGCGTTGTTCAAGGGCAAATCGGCCCCCGCCAGCGACGAGGATGACGAGGGCGCACCGGCCGTCAGTGCCAAGCCTGTAGCGCCGACCGTGGTGGCCGCGGCAGCGCCTGCCAAAACCGCTGAGAAGCCCACCGATCCGGTGCCGACGCCGCGCGCCAAGCCGCAACTTCCGGCCGCGATCCAGCTCGCCGCGGCCGACATGCAGGTCGTGCAGGCGCCCAAGCCGAAGCCTGCTCCCGCCGCCGACAAATCGACTGAGGTCAAATCAACCGAAGCGAAACCGCAGACGCCCGCCGACATCATCAACGCCCGCGGCTTCTGGGATGCGCCGGCGGCTCCGCAGCAGGCGACGCCGGCCCAGGTCGCGGCGCTCAGGGCGCGCCAGGCACTGGCCTCGGCGACCGATCCGCAGGCGACCGCAAGCGTTTCTTCATCGGCCTATCAGGCGCTGGCCTATGCGCCGGCCGCCGCCCCACCGGTCGACCGTGGCAACGTCGTCGCCGCCTCCGCGCCGATCCCGCGCGCGGCCCGTCCGCTTGCTGCGACCCGCAACCTCGCCCCCGCCACCGAGATCAACACCGTCGTCACCAAGGGCGAGCAGGGCATGATCGCGACCTCGACGCGACTCTCGGCCGCCAAGGGCGAGAGCATGTGGCTCAAGATCGTGATGCTGGCCCCGAGCGCCAGCCGCGCGATGTCGGTGACGCTGATGGGCGATATCGACATGATCGCGATGCGCGCCTACTTCATCAAGCCGCAGGCCGTCGTCGCGATGGGCTTCACCGACGATCCGATGCAGGGCATGTCCTGCGACAGCTTCTCGGGCTCGGCGACCGCCAAGCTCGAAACCACGTCCTTCGTGGTCCGCACCGCCGCGCTGCGCTGACCACTTCCCGCGACATTGCTTTCGTAGCCCGGATCGAGCGCAGCGAAATCCGGAGTTGTTGCGCGCTGAAAGATTCCCGGATTACGCAACGCTCCATCCGGGCTGCGAACTATCTCCGGCCGCGGCGATCGAGATGATATGTGAGCGCCAGCGACAGGCAGACCGCGAGCGGCTGCTTCGCTAGCGTGCCCGAAACAGGCAGCAGCAATGCCCGGTTCTGGCGATATTCGAACTGATCCGGAAAACGCTCGCGAAACGCTTCGATCAGCGTCGTCTTGCAATTGAACAGGACAGCGGCGTGATCATCGGACTCTTTCACGCGGCCGAGCCGTATGGTGCTTCCGCTTCCGGAATGTTCGGTGAGATAGGCCGGCTCGCCCCATTTCAACGTCTCGGTCAGCGCACCGACGTCGTCGAGCGCCCTGGCGGTCGCGAAGATGAGCTTGCGCACGTCGAGAAGACGCCGGCGGATCGGCGGTGGAAAGGCTTCGAAGGCGCGGCTCACCTCGCGCGGTAGTGGGGGCACCATCACGGCCGATCGCTCAGTGGCAGATGGATGGCGGTGAGGAGATCGCTGGGCGCTACCTCCATCGGATTGTTGCGATACGTCTCGAAGATGGGTGCATCGTCGCTCTCATGGCCTGATGATGGCAACCAAACGCCGAGCAGCCAGCGATAAGCGTCCTTCATGTCGGCGTACGGCCCCCTATAGGAGAGCCGCGCGTACACGCCACCGCGCAAGGTCATGGCTTCCAGAGAGGACGGAACAATCACGTCATCCGCAACCGGCGTACACGCCTTCGAGCGCAATTGATCGACGGCAACGAGATCGGGATCATCCAGGAAAGCTGCCCGCATCTCCTGGCCGGGCTTGAGCAACCGGCGAGATCCCAGCTCCGAGAATAGGCGTGTCATCGCCTTGTCGATCTGCATGTAGGATCCAACATGTAGCGCGGCCGCACAGCGCGTCGGAGGCAGCGCCACGATGTCGACGGGAAACTCTTCGGCGTCCTGCTCACGCGTCGCGGCCTTGAACGCCGCGTGGCTGCCATTGGCGCGGTAGTCGGCCGGCGTCATGCCGTAGGCGTCTCTGAACGCGCGCGCAAAGGCGTCAACGGCGCCATACCCGGCCCGCTCCGCTATCGCCTTGATCGGCTCGCTCGAATTGGCGAGACGGTCCGCAGACCGAAGCAGGCGCAGGCGACGCATCGTTGCAGTGATCGTCTCCCCGCGCATCGCCACGTAGATGCGATGCCAGTGATAGCGCGAGATGCACGCGATCTCGGCGAGGTCGTCGAGGCGAATGTCATCGTCCAGATGCGCATAGATGTGGTCGACGACACGCGTCAGGCGCGCCTCATAGCTTGCTTGCGTTTGCGGTCTATTCATCGGCCCCGATCTCGATCTGCCCTGCGACAGTATCGCACGGAGCATTCCGACAAATCTTGCGGATTTGCGGGTAGCGGCTGCATCGGCAGCGCGCCGGTAGCTCAGCAATCAGGCCGGCAGGCCGGCCCCGCGAAGGCCCGTCTCGTAGCGCTGACGGTCGACCTCGCGCTTATAGTGCTGGCTGATGACATGATTGGCGACCGAAAATGCCGGCTCGCGCTTGAGAACCTCGGCCGCGTGGGCGCCGGCCGCAACCGAGTTGCCCATCTGCGCGAAGATCGCGGCGAGGAAGGCATGATGGGTATGGTCGGGCCGCGTGATCCGTGAAAAAGCTTCGGCGGCTTCGGCATATTTCTCGGCACAATAATAGGCTCGCCCGAGATGGCTCCAGAAGCGTTCGGGGTGATAGGGATTGAGCCGCATCGCCTTCTTGATCCAGTCGATGCCTTCCTCCGGCCGGCCTAGCCAGGTCAGCAGCTCGCCCTGCTGCACCACCACGAGATCATAGTTCGGGTTGAGCGCGAGGGCCCGTTCCTGATGGTAGGCAGCCCTGTCATGGTCGTCGCGGTTCAGATTGAGCGCGGCGAGGATGCGATGGACGTCGCTGTCATTGTCGTCGAGCGCCAGCGCGGTCTCGAGCTCGGACGACACGTGCTGGAAGGTCAGGTCGCGATCCGCACACCAGCCGTAGACCCAGGTCTGGCCGAGGACGCATGCCTTCCAGGCGTGCGCATGGGCGTAGTTCGCGTCGAGCGAAAGCGCGCGGTCGAGCAGAGACTGCGCGTGCGCATTGTCGTCGCGGTTCGAGCGGTGGTGCAGGATCTTGGCGGCCAGCACGCATTCGTAGGCCGCCATATTGTTGGTCGGCTTGCGTTTCGCGCGATCATGGCTCGCCGCCTCGACGCGGCCGGGCAGCGTCGCGGCGATCGCGCGGGTCATCTCGTCCTGGATCGCGAAGATGTCCTCGAGCTCGCGGTCATAGCGATCGGCCCAGATGTGCCGGTCGGTCTCGGCGTCGATCAGCTGCACGGTGACGCGCACGCGCCCTCCCGCCTTTCGCACGCTGCCTTCGACGACATAGTCGACGCCGAACTCGCGGGCGACGTCCAGCACCTTCACCGCCCTGCCCTTGTACACGAAGGTCGAGTTGCGGGAGATGACCAGCAGATCGTGGAAGCGCGACAGCTCGGTGATGATGTCTTCGGTCAGGCCGTCGGCAAAAAACTCCTGCTCCGGATCGCCGCTCATGTTGGCGAAGGGCAGCACGGCGATCGAAGGCTTCTTCGAAACGCCCGGCGCGGGCGCGGTGTCCGTCGCCCCGTCCAGCGCGCCCGCCATCTCCTGGTTCAGCCGCACGCGGAAGACGCGGATGGGTCGCGCGATGTTCTTGACGTTCTGCTCGCCCAGATCGTCGAAGTCGATGCCATCGAGACGCTGGCCGAGCTGGTCGCGAACCGCGCTCGAGATGCAGATGCCGCCAGGTTCGGCCAGCGCCTCCAGCCGGGCTGCAACGTTGACGCCATCGCCGAAAATGTCGTTCTGGTCGACGATCACGTCGCCCAGATTGATGCCGATGCGAAACTGTATCCACCGTCCAGCCGCAACGTCGGCATTACGCCGACCCATGCGGCGCTGAACCTCGGCCGCGCAAAGCACGGCGTCGACGACGCTGTGGAATTCGACGAGCAGGCCGTCGCCCGTGGTCTTGATGATGCGTCCGCGATTGCGGCTGATAACCGGATCGATGAGCTCGATCCGGTGGGTCTTGAGGCGCGCGAGCGTGCCGGCCTCGTCGGCCTCCATGAGACGACTATAGCCGACCATGTCAGCGGCGAGGACCGCGGCGAGCCTGCGCTCTGGTCCAGGCGCATCCATTACTCGGTCCCTTCACCGAGCAGCTTAGCAGAGAAGCGGATTTTGCCTAGGTTTGGTACGCCGCAATTGAAAGGCCGTACCGGCCGTCAGAGCATTCCCAGCGCCTGCATGTACGTCTCGAGGATCGTTTCGGCCTCGGCGCGCTCGTTGGGGTCCTGCTTGCGCAGGCGCACGATGGTGCGCAGCGCCTTCACGTCGTAGCCATTGCCCTTGCTCTCGGCATAGACGTCGCGGATGTCGTCGGAGATCGCCTTCTTCTCTTCCTCCAGCCGTTCGATGCGCTCGATGATGGAGCGGAGTTGATCCTTGGCGAATTTCGTGGCGGGCGCTTCTTCGTTGACGGCGGTGGCAATGGCCATCTCGTACTCCTGATGGAACTGGCAAGGTGAGGTAACGCCGGCGTCCTCGCACCGCGCGTGCTGGTTTGACCCTTAGGTTTGCCAGCCGTTACGTCAAGGCAGCATCGCGCTCGTCCACAGCGCACCCACATCTTCGTGTCGCGGCGAGCCAAAAACCGGTTGTGCTGCGAACGACTCTACCCCTCGAAGCGGGGCTCAATGCCCGGGATGGACCTTCTTCATGGCCTCGAGCTGCTCAGGCGTGGCCGTGCCCTGGTACTTCGCCTTCCAGGTCTCATAGGGCATGCCGTAGACTGCTTCGCGGCTCTCGTCCTTGCTGAGAGCCACCCCCTGGGCGTCGGCGGCGTCCTTGAGCCAATTCGACAGGCAATTGCGGCAGAAGCCGGCGAGATTCATCAGATCGATGTTCTGGACGTCGGTCCGCGCCTTCAGATGCTCGACCAGGCGCCGAAAGGCCGCCGCTTCGAGCTCTGTTCTGGTTTTGTCGTCGATTGTCATGACGATGACCTCGCTGTCCGGACTGACCGTTACGGGACTAGGTAGGCCTTTGTCACAGATTTTGCCATATCCCGGTGCAAACGGGACCCTTGGACGGTCGTTGGGCAGTTCCCGCGCTCTACGCCAAATCGTCAATGATCTGATATAGCTTCCCGCGACAATGATCGCCGAATCTCCCGCCTTCCAGCGCCTCTCCACATGGCTCGTCCGCCTCGCCCCGGCGCTGGCGATTGCGTTGCTGTGCCTGTCGGCGAGCCCCGCCTCGGCCGACTTCCGCCTCTGCAACAACACCTCGAGCCGGGTCGGGATCGCGCTCGGCTACAAGGACGCAGAGGGGTGGACCACGGAAGGCTGGTGGAACATCTCGTCCCGCTCCTGCGAGACGCTGCTGCGGGGCACGCTGGTCGCCCGCTACTATTACATCTACGCGATTGATTACGACCGCGGCGGTGAATGGTCGGGCCAAGCGTTCATGTGCTCGCGGGACAAGGAGTTCACCATCCGCGGCACCGAGGACTGCCTCGCCCGCGGCTACGACCGAACTGGCTATTTCGAGGTCGACACCGGCGAGCAGCGCGCCTGGACGGTGCAACTGACCGACGCCAACGAACAGCCTTCGCAGCAGCGGGTACCTGGCCTGCCGGGACCGGTTGGCCCGGGTGGCGGCGTTCCGGGTTTGCCCAATAGCCCGCCGGGTGCTACGCCCCCGGGCTCGCCTGGCCTCGCGCCAGCACCCCCGCCCCCGCCTGGAAATAAGCCATGAGGCGACTTCGCCGTATCAAGATTCTCGCGACCCTGGGACCTGCCTCTTCGGACCTCGCGACGATCCGCCGCCTGTTCGAGGCCGGTGCCGACATCTTTCGCATCAATATGAGCCACACCCCGCATGACAAGATGCGGGAGCTGGTGGCGACGATCCGCAATGTCGAGTCCAGCTATGGGCGGCCGATCGGCATCCTGGTCGACCTCCAGGGACCGAAGCTCCGGCTCGGCTCGTTCGCCGAAGGGGCCGTGCAGCTCCAGAACGGCCAGACCTTCACGCTGGACTCCGACAAGGCGCCGGGCGACACGACCCGCGTCCACCTTCCGCATCCGGAGATCCTGGCTGCGCTCCGGCCCGGCCATGCGCTCCTGCTCGATGACGGCAAGGTGCGGCTGATCGCGGAGCAAACCACGAAAGAGCACGCGGTGACGCGCGTCGTGGTCGGCGGCAAGATGTCGGACCGCAAGGGCGTCAGCCTGCCCGATACCGACCTGCCGGTCTCGGCGATGACGCCGAAGGACCGCGCCGATCTCGAGGCGGCGCTGGTGACCGGCATCGACTGGATCGCGCTGTCCTTCGTGCAGCGTGCCGACGACGTCATCGAGGCCAAGAAGATGATCCGCGGCCGTGCCGCCGTGATGGCCAAGATCGAGAAGCCGCAGGCGATCGACCGCCTCGCCGACATCATCGAGGCCTCCGATGCGTTGATGGTGGCGCGCGGCGATCTCGGCGTCGAGCTGCCGCTGGAGCGCGTGCCGAGCCTTCAGAAGCAGATGACGCGGATGGCGCGCCGCGCCGGCAAGCCGGTGGTGATTGCGACCCAGATGCTGGAATCGATGATCCAGGCGCCGGTGCCGACCCGCGCCGAGGTCTCCGACGTCGCGACCGCCGTCTATGAAGGCGCCGACGCCATCATGCTGTCGGCCGAATCGGCTGCCGGCAAGTTTCCGGTCGAAGCGGTCTCGACCATGAACCGCATCGGCGAGGAGGTCGAACGCGACCCGACCTATCGGTCCGTGATCATGGCCCAGCGGCCGGATCCGGAAGCGACAGTGGGCGATGCGATCGCGGACGCCGCGCGCGTGATGGCCGATACGCTCGACCTGCCGGCACTGATCTGCTGGACCAGCTCCGGCTCGACCGCGATCCGCGTGGCGCGCGAACGTCCAAAGGCGCCGATCGTCGCGATCACGCCGAACATGACGACGGGACGCAAGCTCGCGGTGGTCTGGGGCGTGCATTGCGTGGTGGCGGAAGACGCGCGCGACCAGGACGACATGGTCAACCGCGCCGGCCAGATCGCGTTTCGCGATGGCTTTGTCCGCGCCGGCCAGCGCGTGATCATCGTCGCGGGCGTGCCGCTCGGCATCCCCGGCACCACCAACATGGTGCGGATCGCCTCCGTCGGCCCCGAGGGCGACGCGAATATGTGAGGGGCCTTAAGCCCCCACCAATGCCTTCGCCGGCAACACCGTCTGCTGCACCACGAGGCCACGGGCGCGGGCATCCATCACGCCAACGGCACGCAGCGCCAGCAGCGTGACCGTCTGTACGGCATCGCGCAGCTTGACCGGATCCTCCAGATTGTCGGGCGCGAGCGGCCCGACCAGCGCCTCGTGCAGCGCCCCGAGCAGCGCCGTTGCCGCCAGGGCAGTATCCTGCGCCGGCAGGTGGCCGGCACGCACGGCAGCGTCGATCCGGGAGGCGATTTCGCCCGCGATTTCGCGCCGGCTCGCAAGCCTGGAGGCACTGACATCGACGTCGACGGGCTCGGCCAGAATGCCCCAGGCGAGCTTGCGTTGGGAAAGCGTGTGCACCGCAACCGTGGTAACGGCCGCCGCCAGTGCCGAGGACGGACCGGGCGCGGCGTCGGCCGCCCGGCGAATCGCGGCGAGTTCGTCGCGCGACACTTCGGCAATCAGCTCGGAGATCAGATCGGCTTTCGAAGGGAAATAGCGGTAGACCGTTCCCGCCGCGACGTTGGCCCTGATCGCGACCGGGGCGATCTGCACCGCCACCATGCCGCCTTCCGCTGCCGCCTCCCGTGCCGCCGCCAGAATGGCGCTGCGCCGGGCAGCTAGGCGTTTCACCACTTGATGGGTCCGCCGGTAAACCATGGCGCGCTTCCTGTCCCCACGCGCCTGGCCGCGCGTTTCGGCCGAACGATTCTTCACTGTTTTCGCTGCAAATCGCCCGCAAGAACTGAACAACTATTCAGAGCGGATGACAAGACCTCAAATGTGCGAAGTTGATCTGCCAGCTCAAGACGCGGCAGTGGACGAGGCGAGGCCCGCCGGGGACGCCGGCAGCTCACGCCAATCGGCGACCGCACGGGCGACGATGAGCGCGGCAACGATCAGCGTCGCCGCAAGCCCGACGGGGATTTTCAGAAACGGGAAGCTCGCAAGCAGCGCAAGCATGAAGCCGAGCGCACAGGGCTCGTAAGCACGGAAGCCATCATCATATCCGGCACGCACAAGCCAGGCGACAGGAATGGCCAGCACCGCGAAATCATACATGTACGTGTAGGGCGAGCACAGCAGCGTGCCGGTCGCAAGCGCAGCCGCCTTCAGCGCGTAAGGCACCTTGCTGCGCCACATCAGCACGAGCCCGATCGCGACGGCAGAAGCCACCACCGCCTGCAATGCCCAACCGAGCGTCTCGCTACCGCCAAGACAGCGCACCATCGCGAACACGCTCTGAAGCCTCAGCCAGGATTCCGCCCCCTCAGAGAGAACCGCCTTTGAGATCATTGGCATCCAATGCAAGAATGCGACCCAACTCTCGACGCCAAACACGAGCATCGACGTCAGCACAACGCACACCGCGGTAATAGCCGCCGAGACGAAGACTTTCCATTCTCCGCTCGCGACAAGGACAAGCGGAAACAACAGGCCGTATTGCGGCTTGTAGGTGAGAAGGCCCAGACAAATTCCAGCAAGCACCTGATGACGCGGCAACAGATACAGCGTGCCGCCGATCAGGCTGGCAGTCAGAAAGCCGTTCTGCCCGATCGCAAGATTGTCGAAGGTCGCGGGAAACGCAATCGCAAGCATGACACCGAAGCTGCGCCCGACGATCGCGCGCATCAGCGCGACATAGGGCAGCATGCTGGCGAAGGCCCAGCCCGCGAAAGCCACGGCATAAGGAAATTGCGCGAGGAAGGCGGCGACGAACAGGAACGGCGGCGGATAATGCCACGCGAAATAGCCGGAGAAATCCTGCCCGAGCACGGCGACCTCGACCTGCTTCTGCACCTGCCAGTCCCACGCCTGTATCGCGTTGCCGTCGAGCGCCAGCCTGCCGGCGGCCCACACGTTCACGAAGTCGGTGGGGTTACCCAACCCGTTCGCGTCGTAGATCCAGGAGTGCGAGATATAGGCGAGCGGGAAATGCAGCAGCGTGAGAACAAGCAGCACGAGGCAGACGTTGAACAGCACGGACGGGACCGAGCCTGGCCGCAGGCCTGACGGCGGACTCAAAGCGAGTTCGGCCATGCTGCATTCCCCTCAACTCGTCGCGCGCAGCGGCTGAAATGAAAGAGCCCCGGAATCCCGGGGCTCTTCGAATTCACGTCGATCGTCCAAACTTACTTCAGGCTGGACGAGATCGAGCCGAACTTGGAGTTCAGCGAGGTGCCGAGGTTATTGACCACGGTGATGATGGCCAGCGCGATGCCGGCGGCGATCAGACCGTATTCAATAGCGGTGGCGCCGGATTCATCCTTCACGAAGCGCGCAACGAGGTTTTTCATAGACTGCTCCAAAGAGTACACAAGGCTACAACTAGTCTGGTCTGACCGGCTTCCCAGCGCCGCGCGACCATGGAACCGACCGTAGCGACAAAGAATTGCACCGCAGTTAATTCGTCCGCGGAAACATGCAGCGGTTTGCGTGTATTCCGTGATGGTAAACCGAAATTGAAAACAACCGGTTAAATCGTCCGGAAACGAGCGAGCGCCGTCGATTTACCTGAATTTATATCTGGCGTGATCTAACGGGCACCGACAGCCGTAAGTGCTGCATCGAACGGAGGCGTGGTGTCCATTTCAACTGCCATTGGCGTCGAAAGCCAAAGCCGCAACAGGATGCTGCTGCCGATCTGCCTCGGCGCCTGCACTTACCTGTTCTTCTTCGCAATCGGCGATTACCTGCTGCAGGATTCCGATACGTATTGGCACATCAAGATCGGACAGTGGATCATCGACAATCGCGCGCTGCCGTATTCGGATGTTTACTCGTTCACGCGGCTGGGTGAACCCTGGACATCATCTGCCTGGCTTTCGGAGGTGCTCTACGCCGCAGCGTATTCGTCCCTCGGCTGGGGTGGACCGGTCATCCTCGCCTCGCTGGCGATTGCTGCGACGGTGGCGATCTCCGTTTACCTGCTCACCGCGCATCTTGGGCAGGTCCGCGCCGTCGCAATCGCGATGCTCGCCCTGGCGATGTCGATGCACCACCTCATCGCACGCCCGCACGTGCTTGCGATGCCGATAATGGTCGCATTTGTCGGCGGGTTGATGGCCGCTGCCGACCGTCGCAGCGCGCCGTCATGGCTGTTGCTGCCGCTGGTGCCTCTCTGGGTCAGCATTCACGGAGGTTTTGTTCTCGGGCTGGTGTTGATCGGCCCTATCGGCCTGGAAGCGCTCTGGGCCGCAAAGTCCGAGCAACGGCTCAAATTGGCAATACGCTGGGCGCTGTTCGGAATAGCCGCGGTCGCAGCGACCTGCGCCACGCCCTATGGTTGGCATTCACCACTTGGCGCGTTCAAGATCCTCGGTCTCGGTGAACTTCTCTCGAACATTTCAGAGTGGAAGTCCGCCGACTTCAGCTCATTCAGCTTCTTCGAAGGTGCACTGCTGTTCCTGATCGGAATGGCGTTCTACAGGGGACTGGTCCTGTCGCCGCCCCGCATCATGCTCTTGTTGGGCCTGATCTGGATGGCATTGACCCACAACAGACATATCGAAGTGTTTGCATTCCTGGCACCGCTCGTTCTGGCGAAGCCGTTCGTTGAGCAGTCAGTTCTCGCAGGAAACGCCGCCATCCGGCAGAATCAAGAACGTTCTTCGCCCTACATTACGATGCTGGCGGTTCTGACGATTGTCGCCGCTGGCTCGACATCGACCGTATCCTATCTCGCGCGTCATTCCTTCACGTTCGGACAGGCGCACACCCCCGCAGCCGCAGTTGAGGTTCTGCAGCAGCAGCATGTGTCGCGAATCTTCAACCAGCCAGAATTCGGAGGCTATCTTATTAGCCAGGGAATGCGGCCGTTCATGGATGGTCGCGCCGAGCTCTACGGCGAAAAGTTCGTCATGAGGTATGCCAAGGTCATTGAAGGGCGCAACGTCAAAGACCTGCTTGCATTGCTCGACGAATACAAGATCGAAGCAACGTTGTTCTTTGCCGATTTTCCCGCTCCTCAGATTCTGGACCACATTCCCGGCTGGAAGCGGATCTACACCGATGATCGCTTCGCCGTGCACATCCGCGAAAATCGTCCGCAAGCCGGTGCAGCCGCCGCTCTCGAAAGCCCAAATGAGCCGGCAACTCGCCCGGCGCCTGTAGTTCTTGAGGCGCCCGCCCCTCCGGCTACTCGCTAAGGATAGCGAGGGCGGGTGCCGACTGACCGGAAATTATGACCACCATGATCCACTACCGGCGCCAGAGCTGATGGACCGGAGCAATCAGGGCAACGATACGGGAATGTCCCTTTCCTTCACCACAAGCGTTACGATGCAGAGCCGCGCGCGAGTTCTGGTGCCGCTCTGCGTCGGCGCGGGCGCCTATCTCTGCTTCCTCTTTGTCGGCGACACGCTGCTCCAGGATTCCGACTCGTTCTGGCAGATCAAGATCGGGCAATGGATCCTCGATCATCGCGCGCTGCCCTATACGGACATCTACTCCTTCACGCGGCCAGGCCAGCCCTGGATATCCACCTCATGGCTGTCGCAAGTGCTGTTCGCGAGCTCCTATGGACAATGGGGCTGGGCGGGACCGGTGATCCTCACCACGGTTGCGATCGCGCTCACTGTCGCAATCTTCGTCTATCTGCTCGACGCCCATCTCGAACTTCCGCGCTCGGTGCTGTTTGCGATGCTGGCGCTGCTTTTGTCACTGCATCACCTGCTCGCTCGTCCGCACATCCTGGCGCTGCCCGTCATGGTGCTGTGGGCCGGCGTGTTGATGGCGGCCGCCGATCGCAGGAGCGCACCGTCATGGCTCTGGCTGCCGTTGATGGCATTGTGGGCGAACCTGCATGGCGGCTTCGTTCTGGGTCTGGCGTTGATCGGTCCGATCGCGCTCGAGGCGGTCGAGCATGCCGAAAAAGGACGACGGATTCAGCTATTCCTGCGCTGGATGCTGTTCGGCATCGCCGCGCTGGTCGCAAGCTGCGCCACGCCTTATGGCTGGAGGACGCTATGGGGCGCGACCAACATCCTCAACCTCGGCGAACTGCTGACGGTCATCTTCGAGTGGATGCCAGCGAATTTCGCCTCGTTCTCGGCGTTCGAAGGCGCGCTGCTTGGCCTCATCGCCATCGGCTTCTATCGCGGCATCGCGCTCTCGGCGCCGCGGATTTTCCTGATCCTGTTCCTGACCTGGAGTGCGCTGACGCATGTCAGGAGCATCGAGGCATTTGCGTTCCTGGTGCCGCTGGTGCTGGCAAAGCCGCTTGGGCAATTGTCGCCGCGCTCCGCATCGGACTCGGGCAATGACGAAATCTGGCCGGCCCGCTACGTCACCGTAACAGGCGCGCTGATGATCCTGGCAGCCAGCTGGACCTCGACGGCGATCTATATGGGACATCACCGCTTCGCGTTCACGATGTTCCAGACGCCGGTCGCTGCGGTCGACCTGCTCGAGCAGCGCAAGGCGCAGCGGATCTTCAACGCCTACCAGTTCGGCGGCTATCTGATCTCGCGCGACGTCCCGGTCTTCGTCGACGGCCGCGCCGAGCTCTATGGCGAGAAATTCGTGATGGACTTCTTCAAGGCGACGGAAGGCAAGAAGCCCGAACTCCTTCCGCGCCTGCTCGACGAGTACAAGATCGACGCGACGCTGCTCGTTGCCGATGCGCCGGGCCCGCAGATCCTCGACCAGCTCAAGGGCTGGAAGCGGATCTACGCGGACGACATCGCGGTGATCCATGTGCGGGACGACGCGGCAGGCGCGGCCGCCGCGCCTTCGCCCGCGACATCGAAATGAGCGGACGGGCGCTCTTCAATTCCCCGTCTGCAATTCGCCAAAACGCTCCCAGCTCTTGCCGTTGAAGCGCATGAACTGCATCTGATCGACCGGCACGTGATCGGTCGTGCCAGTGTTGATCTTGATGCCGGGTAGCAGCATCGGCAGCTCGAGATCGTGGATCGAGAACGCCTGCTTCAGGATGTTCTCCGTCGACAGATCATCGCCGCAGGCCTTCAGAACCGCCTCCAGCGCCATCGCGCTGTTGTAGGAATTGACATAATTGGTGTCGTGCTGATCGGCTTCGGGCACATACTTTGTCATGAACTCCCGCCAGCCCTTCACACCCGCGTCGTCCCTCCAGGCAGGATCGTCGGGGTCCTTCACATAGGCGGTGGAGAGAATGCCGACGCCGGCCTCGAGCCCCGCCGGCTCCATCACGGTCGACACCCAGACCGCGACATTTGAGAGAAACGTCATCGGCCGCCAGCCGATCTCGAAGGATTTTCGGATCGCTTGCGCCGCGAATTTGGGCGTCGCCGCGATCACGAAGACGTCGGCGCCTGATGCCTTCAGCTTCACGATCTGGGAATCGATGGTCGGATCCTGGACCTCGTAGGTGGCACCGGTGACGACGGCATCGTATTTCTCGCCGAGAACATCCTTCAGGCCTGCGAGGTAGTCGCGGCCATAATCGTCGTTCTGCGAGATCACCGCGAACTTCGCGGTCGGGTTCTTGGCCAGCGCATAGCGCGCATAGAGCCGCGCCTCGTAGCGGAACGGCGCCTGCACACCCATCGTCGCCTGCGGATATTGCGCGATATCGGCGAACTTCGAGGCGCCCGACGCCAGGAAGAGCTGCGGGACGTTCTTGCCCTGGAGATATTTTGCGATCGCCGTGTTGTGCGCCGTCCCGATGGAGGAGAAGATCAGCGCGACCTCGTCGCTCTCGACCAGCCGCCGCGTCTGCTCCACCGTCTTTGGCGGTGCATAGGAATCGTCGAGCGAGATCAGATTGACCTTTCGGCCGTTGATGCCGCCTTTCTCGTTCAGCATCCTGAAATAGCCGACCTCGCCCTTGCCAAGCGCACCGAACGCCGACACCGGCCCGCTATAGGGCATGGTCTGGCCGATCCTGATCTCGGTGGCGGTAACGCCGCGCATCTCGGCGGCGATGGAGGCCCCGGTCAACATCAGGAATGAAACGGCGCCAAGCGCACCCAATGCCGTCGCCAAACGCATCGACCTCCCCCTCCCCTTTGCCTGGTGCGGTCAAGCCGCGCCTTTGTTTGAGGGAACATGCCATGAGAGCCGACGGGACGCCAATCATTACAGCGTCGGGATCGTAGGGTGGGCAAAGCGTCAGCGTGCCCACCACTTCCATGCTGATCCCCGAGAGACGGTAGGCACGGCGCAAGAGCGCCTTTGCCCACGCTACGGAGCTGCGCTGCGTCCGGAGCACACGGCCTGGGTTTCGCGTACAGCTGCACAACATCGTCATTGCGAGCGCAGCGAAACAATCCAGAGTCTTTCCGCAGAGGGATTCTGGATTGCTTCGCGCAGCCTGTCATCGGGCCGCGCTTCGCGCGGACCCGGTGGCTCGCAATGACGACGGGGGCGGAGTTGCCAACAAAAAACGCGGCGTTGCCGCCGCGTTTTTCAATTCGATCTGCCGCTTGCGGTTACGCCTGCGGCTGCGGCTCCAGGCCGGGATCCGGATCGGGCCGCGGGCGCGACTTGCCGGCCGGCGGCACGGCCGAAGCGCGCGGTGTGCTCGGCTCGAGCACGGACTCGCGGTTCGGCTTCTTGCCCTTGAGGAGATCGACGATCTCATCTCCCGTCAGCGTCTCGAACTCGAGCAGGCCCTTGGCCAGCGTCTCGAGGTCGGCATGCTTCTCGGTGAGAATGCGGGTCGCCTCCTTGTAGCCTTCCTCGACGAGGCGCTTGATCTCGGAGTCGATCTTCTGGACCGTCGCTTCGGACGCGTTCTGCGTCCGCGACACCGACATGCCCAGGAACACCTCGTCCTGGTTCTCGCCGTAGGAGACCGTGCCGAGCTCTTCCGACAGGCCCCAGCGCGTCACCATCATGCGGGCGAGGCGCGTGGCCTGCTCGATGTCGGAGGCGGCACCCGAGGTCACCTTCTCGCGGCCGAAGATCAGCTCTTCGGCGACGCGGCCGCCCATCATGATGGCGAGGCGCGAGGTCATCTGCTCCAGCGACATCGACAGCTTGTCGCGTTCGGGGAGCTGCATGACCATGCCGAGTGCGCGGCCGCGCGGAATGATGGTCGCCTTGTGGATCGGATCAGTCGCCGGCACATTGAGGCCGACGATGGCGTGGCCGCCCTCGTGATAGGCCGTCAGCAGCTTCTCTTCCTCGGTCATGACGAGCGACTTGCGCTCGGCGCCCATCATCACCTTGTCCTTGGCTTCCTCGAACTCGGCCTGGGTCACCATCCGCTTGTTGCGGCGGGCCGCGGTCAAGGCAGCCTCGTTCACGAGGTTCATCAGGTCGGCACCGGAGAAGCCGGGCGTGCCGCGCGCGATGGTCTTGAGGTTGATATCCGGCGCCAGCGGCACCTTGCGGACGTGAACCTTCAAAATCTGCTCGCGGCCGACGACATCAGGATTGGGCACCACGACCTGACGGTCGAAGCGGCCGGGACGCAGCAGCGCGGGATCGAGCACGTCGGGACGGTTGGTCGCGGCGATCAGGATCACGCCCTCGTTCGCCTCGAAGCCGTCCATCTCGACCAGCAACTGGTTCAGCGTCTGCTCGCGCTCGTCATTGCCACCGCCGAGGCCGGCGCCACGGTGACGGCCGACGGCGTCGATTTCGTCGATGAAGATGATGCAGGGCGCGTTCTTCTTCGCCTGCTCGAACATGTCGCGCACGCGCGAGGCGCCGACGCCGACGAACATCTCGACGAAGTCGGAGCCGGAAATGGTGAAGAACGGCACGTTGGCTTCGCCCGCGACCGCGCGCGCGATCAGCGTCTTGCCGGTGCCGGGCGGGCCGACCAGCAGCACGCCGCGCGGAATGCGGCCGCCGAGCCGCTGGAATTTGCCGGGGTCACGCAGGAATTCGACGATCTCCTGGAGGTCCTGCTTGGCCTCGTCGACGCCGGCGACGTCCTCGAAGGTGACGCGGCCATGCGCCTCGGTCAGCATCTTGGCCCGCGACTTGCCGAAGCCCATCGCCTTGCCGGCGCCGCCCTGCATCTGGCGCGACAGGAAAATCCACACGCCGATCAGCGCGATGAACGGCAGCCAGGAGACCAGCAGCGAGACGAACCACGGCACGTTGTCGCCCGGCGGCTTCGCCGTGATCTGGACCTTGCTGTCATAGAGGCGCTTCACCAGCGTCGGATCGTTGGGCGCATAGGTCTGGAAGCTCGAGCCGTTGGTGAAGGTCCCGTGAATCTCCGGCCCCTGGATGACGACGTCGCGTACATTGCCCCGATCGACCTCACTCAGGAGTTGCGAGAAAGCGATATCCTGGGAGGAGGCGCGCTGGCCGGGATTCTGGAAGAGCGTGAACAACGCCAATAGCAGCAAGACAATGATGACCCAGAGGGCGAAATTGCGCAGATTGGCGTTCATCGATCTTCCTTCGTGGTCGCGCGGATCGCGGCCCTATTCCTTGGGCAAGCTAGAGAAAATCCCCAAGGAATCCTCTCGGTTAGACGAATACAATTTAGGTGCCGCCCCGGTCGCTGCCAAGGGAACGAGATGGGACTATTTATCCCATCTTAGCCCGATTCCCGCTGAAATAATGGCGGGTCCGGCTGGGTTTTTCCGGGCTGGTTAAGGTGTTCTGAGGGATGGGACCGAGCGCGCCGGTGTCATGATCCGCCCCTGACACGCCGGGCCGGCGCCGGCGCGATCAGGATGCGCCCCCGGGACAGGCTGATGAGGGCCCCCGCGAGCGTCTGCTTGATCTGCGCCCGACTGGTTCCGACGTTGCGCCGGCCCGTGCCCTCGGCGATGCCGCGGTCAAGGACCGCCAAGAGAGCCTCGATCTTGCCCAGTTCCGCCGGCCCCTCGTGCCCAACGGCGTCGATCGCCCGCATCAGGAGCCGCAGGCGCACCTCCTCGGGCAATGCAGCGAAGGCCGAGACCTCGAAGCTTCGCGCAGGCGCATCGGGCAGTGGGCGATCGCGATCCCTCAAAGCGAGGAAGCGCTCGGCGCCGTCGGCCAGCACGTCGATGGCGGCATTGGCTCGGGAGAGCCGCGTGGCGAGCCGGGCCAGGCTGCGCGCGCTGCCGCCCTCGGCGGCAAGCTGCGGCAAAAGCGCCCGCAGCCGTGGGCGCGTGAAGGCGGTGTCGCGGTTGGTCGGATCGTCAGCGAAAGCGATATTGGCGCGCTTCAAGGTTGCGATGAGCTGCGCCTTCGGCACGTCGAGCAGCGGACGCGCCAGCGCGATCCCGTCCCGCTCCGTGATGGGCGCCATCGCGGACAGGCCGGCGATGCCGCTGCCGCGCAACAATCGCATCAGCAAAGTCTCGGCCTGGTCGTCTCGGGTGTGCGCGGTGAGCACATGGGTCGCTCCGGTCGCACGCGCGGCCTGCATCAGCAGGCGATAGCGCGCGTCACGCGCAGCGGCGGGCACACCGGTCTTCGGCTTGGCGCCGGTCCAGCGCATCGTCCGATGCGGCAGATCGAGCGAGCGCGCCAACTGCTTGACGTCGCGGGCCTCGCGCGCCGCTTCCGGTCGAAGGCCATGATCGATGGTGACGGCGATGAGCTGCGGGCCGCGAGTGAGGCTCTTGCGCCAGCGCGCGGCAAGCCACATCAGCGCGACCGAATCCGGACCGCCTGAAACCGCGAGCACGAGCGCCGGCGCGCGTCTCAGATCGGCGAAGAGCAGCTTCGCCTCGCGCGCCGAAATCGGAGAATTGTCGTCGTCTGACATGACGCTGCCCGCAGGATGGCGCGCCTATTTAGCGCAGGGTCATCCGCATTGTCAGCGCTCAATGAGATAGAGCGGCTAGCACTTCACCCGCTTCTGCTCGCGATCGACGGCAGCCTTGACGCCGGCGGAGGCGCGCGGGAATTTGCGGCCGACCTCGCCGAAGGCCGCGCAGGCGGCTTCCTTCTCCTTCAACGCGGCCAGCGACTGGCCGAGCCGCAGCAGCGAGTCCGGGGCCTTTGCAGACTTCTCATACTTCGTGGTGACGGCGAGGAAGGCCTCCGCGGCATCACGATATTGCTGACGCTGGAAGTAGCTCTCGCCGAGCCAGTATTGGGCGTCGCCGAGCAGGGGATCGCTCGGATATTTCTGCGTGAAGCTCTTCATGGTCTGCTCGGCCAGCGCATAGTCCTTGCGCTGCATGTAGCCGATGCCGAGATCGAACTCGTCGCGCGGCGATTGCGATGGCGGCTGGGTCGCCGGACCGCCGCCCGCGGCCGGCGCCGGATAACCGGGCTGCGCCGCCGGGTAGCCGGGCTGCGCGGCCGCTTGCGGATAGCGGCCGCCGGTGTTGGCGAGATCGAGTGGCTCGCCGGCGCCGCGGCCGCCGGGCGCACCGGCCTGGGTGCTCTGCTGCATCGGCATCTGACCGCCGCCGAGCGCGCGCGGCGCGCCCGGTGCACTCGGATTCTGGTTGGGATCAAACGCATCACCGCGGCGGCGAGTGCCGGGCGCTCCAGGCGCCGGCTGCTCCTGCACGATCGGCGCGGGCGCCGCGACCTGCGGCTCATAGGCTGGCTGCTGCACCGCCTGCTGCTGTTGCCGATAGCCCGGCGCTGCTGGCACTGCCGCGACATTGGGCTGTGCCGGCGCCTGTCCGGGCGCCCCTTGCGCGCCCCCCTCGAGCTGCCGGAGGCGCTCCTCGAGCTGGCGGTTGCGATATTGCAGCTCTTCGTTCTGGCCAGTGAGCTGGCGGAGCTGGTTCTCAAGCCGTTCGATCCGCATCTCCGGGTCGGCATCGTCCGACTGCGCGAAGACGGGCGAGCACAGCGAAAGCAGCGCGGCGATCGCCACAGTGCCGGTAAAAGCCTGGAATCTGGATGACATCTTGCCCTGACGACGAAAGCGACGTGGCGCACGGCGGACAATTCGCCGCGCGAGACATAGGGAGACGGAGTACGCCAAAAATGTGACTGGTACCAAGGGCTTTCTAAGACCTGATCCGAGAAACGAAACCGGCGCCCGAGGGGGCGCCGGCAAATCAGGTTTCCTTGATCAGGTTTCCTTTGGCGGAACAGCGCGTCGTTTTAGGAGCTAGCGTTCAGCACGGTGACGGCACGACGGTTCTGCGACCAGCAGGAGATGTCGTTACAGACGGCGACCGGCCGTTCCTTGCCGTAGGAGATGGTGCGCATGCGGTTCGGGTCGATGCCGCGCGAAGCCAGGAACGAGCGCACCGACTGGGCACGACGCGCGCCAAGCGCGATGTTGTATTCGCGGGTTCCGCGCTCATCCGCATGACCTTCGATGGTGAAGGTGTAGCGCGGATAGCTCTGGAGCCACTGCGCCTGCTTCTCCAGCGTGACGATCGCCTGCGGCGTCAGATCGGTCTGATCGCTCTCGAAGAACACGCGGTCGCCCACGTTCACGACGAAATCCTGCTGGCTGCCCGGCGTCGCGGCGTTGGCCATCGCATCCGAAGCAAGGTTCTTGTTGGCGCAGGCGCCCATCGACAGCCCGACGGCAAGCACCGCGACCAGCTTCAATCCCTGGAGGATACGCATAGGATGTTTCATTCCGGAGCCTCCGCGCTCACGTTAGTCCACTGCTGTCCGGTCTACAGGGGGTTGGTTAAGCGAACGTTCCGTCAACCTTGATGGGACGTTGCCACGGCCGGTCAAATGCCCCCGATCGGCGAAAAGCAACCGCGATGGTTAATGGGTTGTAAATGTGGCGCGACGGTGAAGGCAAGCCGCGTTGGCCGGCAGAAGGCCTGTTTTGCCCGAAATTTGGGCCTGTCGAGCCAAGATGAACAGGAAAAATGTCGGCGGAGCGGCGCGGTTGGCTCACCAACCTGCGGCGAATCAGGCGTGGGCTGCGTCCGCCACCAGCACCCGTCGTTGCGCGGCCTGACGCTCACCGCGGCGCCCGAACAGCATTCGCCGCTCGAAAGCGGTCGAACGCATCACCGGATAGCGTTCAAAGACTCTTTTCCGGAAGGTCGGGAAATCCGCCGCCATGAGTCCGAACGGCTTCGTGAGGCCTGGAACCAGGCGAGGCTCGGCGATGGTCGCGTGCAGGAAAACTCGCCGATAGAAAGCTTGATGCTCGGCACGCACGATCGCGAGGCCGACATCGGCTTTGAAATGCTCGCAGGCCATATAGGCGATGCGCAGCGTCAGATAGGGCAATTCCGGAACCCGCTTCGCCTTGTCGGGATCAGCGACAAAACGCGTCGGATCGATCATGACCTCGCCACGGTCAAGTCTTGGAAGCAGAATGTCGGGAAACACGTCGGTTGAGGTGGACGCGCGCCATTCCGAGGTCAGCACACTGATGCGCACGGAGCTACAGAGCTCGCCCTGGAGATAGACACCGAAGGTCCACGAGTTGGGCAGATCGTCATATCGGTCGGTGACGCGGCTGTCCGGACTCTCCTTGACGGCCCCTTCCCGCAGATATGCGCGATAGCGGAGGTTGTAGATCTCCTCCTTCTCCTCGTGGGTTTCGGCGAGGCGGTAGTCGACCTCGGTCAGGAGATCTGCTCCCGGTCCAACAGCCGAAATGACCGATCGGGCTGAGGACTGCATCCAAACTCCTTACGCACCACCCACCGCGACGCGTGAAAACAACTTCAACGCGCGTGACAATTCATTAACACCTTCTTAACCGCGACGCAAAGCAATCGATCAATTAGGGTTAACCCGTACGACTACGGAGTCCCATGGCAACACACTGACGCTGTTGGAAATTTCGAGAAACGATTACGCGAAGGATCGCGATCCGACAACCTGGAGCCCGTCTTCGCCGCGGCGACCATGAGAGGCGTTGAGGAGCTGACGCATCCGTACCGCAGGGACCGGGCGACTGAATAGATAACCTTGCGCTTCCGTAACGGTGCCGTCGGCGCTGATCAGCTCAAGCTGCTCGTTGGTCTCGATACCCTCGACCACGACCGCCATGCCGAGATCGGCCGACAGCCGCGCCACGCCGCGCAGCAGCGTGAGCGGCCGGTCGGTGTCGATGCCTTCGAGGAAGGAGCGGTCGATCTTCACCTTCTGCATCGGGAAGTTATGCAGGTAGCTGAGGCTCGAATAGCCGGTGCCGAAATCATCGAGCGAGATGCTGACCCCGAGCGCGTGAAGCTGGGACAGGATGTCGTGGGTGAGCTGGGTGTTGCGCAAGAGCGAGGATTCGGTGATCTCTATCTCCAGCCGATGCGCCGGAAGCCCCGAGACTTCCAGCGCGTAACGGATTTCGCTGAGCACGTCGCGCTGGTGGAATTGCTGCGGCGAGAAGTTCACGGCAACGCTAACGCCTTCGGGCCACTTCATGCATTCCATGCAGGCTCGGCGCAGGATCCAGCGGCCGAGATCGACGATCAGGCCCATATCCTCGGCAACCGGGATGATGTCGACCGGAGAGACCGTGCCGCGCACCGGATGATTCCAGCGCAGCAGCGCCTCGCAGGTGGTGATCTTGCCGGTCTTCAGATTGACCAGCGGCTGATAGAACAGCTCGAACTCCTCATTGGCGAGCGCCTTGCGCAGATCGAGCTCGAGTATTCGGCGAGCCTCGACCGTTGCCGCCATCTCGTCACGGAAGAAGCAGAAGGTGCCGCGGCCGTCGGCCTTGGCGCGGTAGAGCGCCATGTCGGCGTTCTTCAAAAGCGTATCGGCGCTGGAGCCTTCGGGCGAAGTCAAGGCGATGCCGACGCTGGCGCCGATCTCGACCAGGTGATTGTCGATGCGATAACGCTCGCTGAGCCGTTCGACGATGCGGCGGGCAAGCGCGGCAGCATCCTCGGGCGAGTTGAGGTTCTGCTGGAACACGACGAACTCGTCGCCGCCGAAGCGGGCCACGAAATCTTCGGGGCGCAGCATCTCGCGCAGGCGGTTCGCCACCGCGCACAGGAGCTGGTCGCCGCAGGGGTGGCCGAGCGTGTCGTTGACCTGCTTGAACTGGTCGAGATCGACGAACAGCAGCGCAGAGAGGCGCTCGGCATCGTGCGAGATCGCGAGCAGCCGCTCGATCTCGTCGCGGAAACTGACGCGGTTCGGCAGCGCCGTCAGCTCGTCATAGCGCGCCAGGTGGCTGATCTTGGCTTCCGCATTGGTGCGCTCGGTGATGTCCTCGAGCAGGAGCACCGTGCCGCCGCCGGCCATCGGCTGGAACGTCCACGACAGCGTGCGGCAGCGCTCCAGATCGGGATCGGTGGTGACGATCTCCTTCATCTGCGCGCCCTTGATCTCGGCGAGGATCATGTCGCCGCTGTCCGCCGAGATCGAGTCGGAGGCCACGCAGGCCGCGATGACGTCGGCGGCGCTGGCGCCGCGAGTGACGAAATTCTCCGGCAGCACCATCAAGTCGCTGAAGCGATGGTTCATCACCGCAAGCCGTCCGTCGGCGCGGAACATGCAAAGGCCGTGCGGCATGTTGTTCAGCGCAGTATCGAACTGACTCGCCAGCGCAGATTCACGGAAACTCGAGGTCAGAGCCTTGACGAAGATCGCATGCAGGCTGAGGTTGATGTTCTTCAGGCCGATGAAGAACAGGACGAGCAGCACGGCGAGCCCAATGTAGTAGAATCCGCCATGCAGCAGCAGGGCGAGCGACATCGGACCGCAGGCAAGTATGACGTGCCATTGGATCACCCGGGGCTGGCCGTAGTTCCGGGCCGCTCCGCCGGCCGTGTAGCCGACAGTGACGGCGACGCAGAGCATGTTCGCAACCGGATCGTCGTTGTTGTAGATGACAACGAAGCACCACAGGCCGAGCACCCCCGCATAGGCGAGCGCGCCGAGCCAGTAGCGTGGCTCCAGATGCCTGGCCTGTTCGAACGTCAAAGCCAGCGTTGGGTCTTCGTACGCTCGCATCTGAAACGCGCGCGCAGTGCCAATGGCAATGATCAGAAACGCGATCGGCCAAAGCAAGACGTCGCCAGTTTTCAGCGCCGTCATGACGGCGGCCACCGCGGTACAGGCCGAGCCGATGAAGATCGCCCAGAAATTCTGCACCATGGAGTTGATGAGAGCGGCGTAGAGTATGGGCTCCAGCTCGTCTCGATCACTCTGCTTCTGGTCGGCCAGTTGCATTGGCTTGTTACGCATCCTGTTTGGAGCGTACTTTTACCCAGCCGAGATGAAGTCTTTCTGAGGGAACATCGTTAAAGCCGCGTTGTTTTGAACCTTCAGCGAACGAATTTTTGCTGAAATATCAAACAACTGGGCAAGCTTTGCCGGGCACAGGGTGAAGGAAAGCTTGCCGCAATCGAAGAAAGCGAAAACTCGGCGCTGTTTTTCGAAAACTTCGCGCCGATGAACGCCGTGGATTTATTGGCCCGCTGTCGAGGACAGCAGCGGCGACCAGGCGGGGTCGGATGCGTAGCCCGGTGTCGGCACGCGCTGCTCGTTGCGCCCCGAAATGTCGACGCTGAACAGCGACGGTCCACCATTCCCGCCGGGATCGCGGAAGAACATCACGACGCGGCCGTTCGGCGCGAACGTCGGGCCTTCATTGTGGAAGCCGGAGGTGAGCAGCCGCTCGCCGGAGCCGTCCGGCTTCATGACGCCGATCGAGAACTGCCCACCGCCTTGCCTGGTGAAGGCGATGTAGTCGCCCTTCGGCGACCAAACCGGCGTCGAATAGCTGGCGTTGGTGTCGTCCTTGGAGAAGGAGATGCGCTGTGCCTGTCCTCCGCCCGCCGCCATCACATAGATCTGCGACCTGCCGCCGCGATCAGACTCGAAGCAGATGCGGGTGCCATCCGGTGAGTACGAAGGAGATGTGTCGATCGCCGGCGTGTCGGTGAGGCGCGTGGTCGAGCGCGAGCGCAGATCCATTACGAACAGGTTGGAATTACCGCCCTGTTGCAGGCTCATGATGACGCGCTGGCCGTCCGGCGAGAACCGCGGTGCGAAGGTCATGCCGGGGAAATTGCCGACGATTTCGCGTTGGCCGGTCTCGATGTTGTAGAGATAGACCTTCGGATCGCCCTGGCCGAACTCCATGTAGGTGATCTCTTGCGAGTTCGGCGAGAAGCGCGGCGTCAGCACGAGGTCCGAGCCCCGCGTCAGATAGCGCACATTGGCGCCGTCCTGGTCCATGATCGCGAGCTTCTTGACGCGACGCTCCTTCGGTCCGCTCTCGTCGACGAAGACGACGCGGCTGTCGAAATAGCCCTTCTCACCGGTGAGCCGCTCATAGATCTGGTCGGAGATGATGTGGGCGATGCGGCGCCAGTATTCCGGCGAGGTGAAATATTGCTGGCCGGTGAGCTGCTGTCCCGAGACGACGTCCCAGAGGCGGAATTCTGCCTTGAGGCGACCGTCCGGCTGGCGCGTCATGCGGCCGGTGACCAGCGCCTGCACGTTGATCTGCTTCCAGCTCTGGAATTGCGGCGCGACGTCGATGTTGGTGATGCGCTCCAGATAAGCGGCCTGGTCGATCGGATTGAACAGCCCCGAGCGCTTCAGGTTGTTGGTGATCACCTGCGTCACCCCGGCACCGACCTCGCCGTCCGAGGGTGAGCCCGCCACGAAATTCGGGATCGCGATCGGAATCGGCTGGAATTCGGTTGGGTCGACCTTGAGGCGCCCCTCCTGTCGCTGTGCAAGGGCGGCCTGGCCGGCCAGCAATGTGGCAGTCGAGCCTGCCGCCATCATGAATCCACGTCGCGTCAGCAATGGCATCTTGTTCATCTGAGTTATTTCTTTTCGCTTACAGCATGTCTTTGAGGCCGAACGTCATCGGAATGTATTTCCAGGTGTCGTATTGCGACTTGGGCAGGAACGCATAGGCCTGACACTCCTCGACCGCGCGCTTCGCGCTCTCGGCCATCGCCGTGCCGACCGAGCGCGACGGCCCGCGCACGGCGACGATCACGGGCGAGGAGGCAACCGTTCCATCGGGCCGCATCTGGATGTCGATGTCGACCTCGAACTGATCGGCATCCTGGCCATTATAGGGGAATCTGAAGCAGCGCCTGACGGCAGCGACGAACGCGCCCTTCCAGGTCGCGACGATCGCAGTGTCCTTGCCGTTCTGCGTTCCCAGCGCACTGGTCGCATTCGGCGTCGCGCCGGTCATCTCGTGCCGCGTCGGATCGCGCTTGTCCTCGAGCTTGGCCATGATGTCCATCGGATTGAACGGCCGGTCCTTCGGCTTCGGCGGCTGCGGCTTGGCAGCTTCCTGCTTCGGCGGCGGAGGCTTCTTCTCCTTCTCCGGCTTGTTCAGGGCTTCGGCGATCGGATCGACCTTTTCCTCGGGCTTCTTGTCGGCCGGCTTGCTCTCTTCCTTGGTCTTGCTTTCCTGAACCGGCTTCGGTGGATCAGGCTTTTTCTCGACGGGCTTCTCCACCGGCTTCGGCGGCGGCGGAGTCGTGTTGGTCTGAATCAGCTCTTTCTTGGTGGTGATCTTGCCCTGGGACTCCTCGGGCGGCGTCACTTCGGGAGCGACCTTGTCAACCTTTGGCTTTTGCTTGTCCTTTTCGGCGGTCTGCACGCCGGCGGTTGCCTTGGCCGGCTGATCCAATGAAATATCGACCGGAATGACGGATTCTTCCGGAATTTCGAGCGCGCGCGAGCTAAAGGAGATCAACCCCCAGCCGATCACGAGGACGTGGAGGACAATCGACGCAACAACAGTCTTGTCGACTTTGACCTTCATCCCTGCTCCGGGATAATCACGATATTGGCCTTGAAGCCGGCGGCGCGCACCTGCCCTAACAGCTTCATCATGTCGGTGTAGCAGACGTCCTTGTCGCCACGCAGATAGACGACCCGGTCGGCGTCGGACCGCGTGTCCTTGATCGCCTCGATCTTGGACTGAAGATCAGTAGCCGAGATCGGGCTGTCGCCGAGATACAATTCCACGTTCGAATTGCAGCCGCCGGTCGTCCGCTTCACTGACAGCGTCAATGGCGGCGCGTTCGAGGAGATCGACTTGCCGCCGTTGGCGACCGGCAGATCGATGTCGATGTTCGATGTCATCAGCGGCGCTGCGACCATGAAGATGATGAGCAGCACCAGCATCACGTCGACCATCGGCGTGACGTTGATTTCGGCCATGACCGATTTGCGCCGGCTGCGGCGGCCGCCGCCACCGGACGAACTGGCTACGTTCATCGCCATGATCTAAAGCCCACGATCGTCGTCTCTATAGCGTCCATCACCCACGCTCGTCGATCTGACGGGACAGGATGGCTGAAAACTCATCCGCAAAACCCTCGAGCCGCTGGGCCTGCCGGTTCACCTCGGAGGTGAACTTATTGTAGAAAATAGTGGCAGGAATGGCGGCGATAAGGCCGATTGCGGTCGCAAACAGCGCCTCCGCGATGCCGGGGGCCACCACCGCCAAAGAGGTATTTTTCGAGGCCGCGATCGACTGGAAGCTCGACATGATGCCCCAGACGGTACCGAACAGGCCGACGAAGGGGCCGGCTGAGCCGACGGTCGCGAGCACCAGCAGACGCCGCTCCAGCCGCTCGATCTCGCGCGCGATCGACACGTTCATCACCTTCTCGATCCGCATCTGCAGCCCGGCGACAGAACGCGCGTGGCTCTCGAAGGAGCGCTTCCACTCACGCATCGCGGCGACGAAGCAGGCCGCCATCGAATGGGTCGGCTTGGCCGACAGTGTGCGATAGAGCTCCTCGATCGACTCGCCGGACCAGAATGCCTGCTCGAAACGGTCCATCGAGCGGCGGGTGCGGGCATAGAGGAAGATCTTGTCGATCGCGATCGCCCACACCCAGACCGAGCAGGACAACAGTCCGAGCATCACCGCCTTCACGATCCAGTGAGCCTGCCAGAACAGCGCGATCAGCGACACGTCGGCGGAAGCAGCAACCGGCAGGGCTGACTGAGCGACGTCGGCCGGATTCATAAGCGGTATCCTCTCAAGGCGATCGTTCCATGTCCTCGGCGCGCAAAATCGCTGCCGGTTCCCCAAAGCCGCGCGGGTCGCGCGCACCTGCCAAGCCTGCGCAAAGCCTTATCTTTTTGGATTGCAGCGGCCCGTCCGAAGCCGGCCGTCTGCTTTCCTTGCCAAGATGTCAAAACTAAGGGCCTCGACTAAGCCTTTGGGCGCGACTTGCCGACCTTACCAGACGCCGACGATAGTTAATGCGGGGTTAGCGCGGGCGCATTTGGCTGCCGGAATGGTAGGCTGGGCAGAGGTTTGGCCGGGATGGATGCGGCAATTCGCCCGGCGAGAGCCGTCGTCTAGAGGGAGCGCAGTCAGGCCAGGGCAGGGTCGGTTCCCTCCCGCTTTGCGGGCGAGGGCCAGGGAGGGGAGGACTCCCTCCCGAAATCTTCGCAATGACGGAGCCACCTTTTCCTGGGCTACCCCCCTGCCCCACCCTCCCAGCAAGGGGCGAGGGAGCGCGGCTTGCCCTGTGGCTACGCCAAGTCGTCACCTTCCATTTCACAATGGGCACGAGCTGATAGGGTGCGCTCACTGATAACAATATGCGCCGGGATCACCGGCCCTCCCAAGGAGCGTTCCCTTGCAAAATCCAACAACAAGCATGCGGTGCATGGTCGCCGCGATCATCTCAGTCAGCCTCACAACGTTCTGCCCCGCACGTGCAGCGTCGGTCGCCCCGGTCGCAGCGGAAAACGGCATGGTGGTATCCGCGCAGCATCTGGCGACACAGGTGGGCGTGGACGTGCTCAAGCGCGGCGGCAATGCCGTCGATGCGGCGGTCGCGGTCGGCTACGCATTGGCGGTGGTCTATCCGGCAGCCGGCAATCTCGGTGGCGGCGGCTTCATGACGATCGAGCTCGCCGACGGCCGCAAGACCTTCCTCGATTTCCGCGAGACGGCCCCGAAGGGCGCGACCGCCAACATGTATCTCGACAAGGATGGCAACGTCATCAAGGGCATTTCGACCAAGGGGCACCTGGCGGTGGGTGTGCCGGGATCTGTCTCGGGCATGGAGTATGCGCGCGAAAAGTACGGCACCATGAAGCGCGCCGACCTGCTCGCTCCCGCGATCCAGCTCGCCGAACAGGGCTTTGCGCTGGACCAGGGCGACATCGATTTGTTGCATACCGCCACCACGGATTTTCAGAACGATCCCGCGTCCGCCGCCATCTTCCTCAACAACGGTCAGCCGTTCCAGGTGGGCGAAAAGCTGGTGCAGTCGGAACTCGCCAAGACCCTGCGCGAGATCAGCAGCAAAGGCACCGACGGCTTCTACAAGGGCTGGGTCGGCAGCGCCATCGTGGCATCGAGCCAGGCCGGCAAGGGCCTGCTGACGCAGGACGACCTTGACGGCTACAAGACGCGCGAGCTCGCGCCCGTCGAGTGCGACTATCGCGGCTACCACGTGATCTCCGCACCGCCACCGAGCTCGGGCGGCGTCGTCATCTGCGAGATCCTGAATATCCTGGAGGGCTATCCGCTGAGAGAGCTGGGCTACCACTCCGCGCAGGCCGTGCACGTCCAGATCGAAGCCATGCGCCACGCCTACGTGGACCGCAACAGCTACCTCGGCGACCCGGACTTCGTGAAGAATCCGCTCGACCGCCTGCTCGACAAGAATTACGCGACCAAGATCCGCGCCGTGATCGATCCGAACAAGGCTGGCGTCTCCAAGGACATCAAGCCGGGCATAGAGCCGCATGAGGGAAGCAACACCACGCACTATTCGATCGCAGACAAGGACGGCAACGCGGTTTCGGTGACGTACACGCTGAACGACTGGTTCGGTGCCAACGTGACGGCGGCCAAGACCGGCGTGCTGCTGAACGATGAAATGGACGACTTCACCGCCAAGGTCGGGGTGCCGAACCTGTACGGCCTGGTGCAGGGCGAGGCCAATGCCATCGCTCCCGGCAAGCGGCCGCTGTCCTCGATGAGCCCCACCATCGTCACCAAGGACGGCAAGACGGTCATGGTGGTGGGCACGCCCGGCGGCAGCCGCATCATCACGGCTGTGTTGCAGACCATGATCAACGCGATCGATTATGACATGAACGCGCAAGAAGCCGTCGACATGCCGCGCATCCACCAGCAATGGCTGCCCGACCTCACCAACGTCGAGGACTATGCGCTGTCGCCGGACACCCGCAAGATTCTGGAAGGCATGGGCCACAAGTTCGGGCCGCCACAGCCGGCCAACCATCTGGCGGTCATCATCGTCGGCGCGCCGTCGCTGAACGGCAAGCCGGTCGGCAACAACCGCTACTATGGCGCCAACGATCCCCGCCGCAACTCGGGGCTGGCCGCCGGGTATTGAGAGGCTTGTCGATGCGCAGGGTGGGCAAAGCGACTTGTCCGCCGCAGCTCGAAGAGCGAAGGCGCAAGCGTGCCCACCACTTCTGTCGCAATCGCGAGAGATGGTGGGCACGGCGCTGACGCGCCTTGCCCACCATGCCAGGGCGTCGTTCGGCGGAGAGCGGCAAGCTGCGAACCTCGCTATGCAGTTTGTGCCACGACCGAGGGTTTGTTTCACCGGTCGATCGGCAACAGGCTCTATTGTCTTTGCCTGCAAGCCGCCTGACGATGCGGGGGTGGGCCGCTCGTCAGACGACTGCAGTGGCTGGCGAACTGCCCGACGACCACGTACGGGAGATCCGCATGGAACAGATTCTGATCAACCTCGTCTCAGGCGCGCTTGGTGGAATTGGCGCGGGCAAGTCTTCGCCGACATTTGATCTCGGAATGGCCGGAAACGTCATTTCAGGTCTGGTCGGCGGCGGAGTGCTCGGCCAGGTCATTACGTTGCTGCTTCCGTCCATCATGGCCGCAGCCGAATCTGGAAACTTGAGCGTTGGCGGCATCGTGTCACAAGTCGTCGCCGGTGGCGCCGGCGGGGCGATTCTCACCGCGATCATCGGCGCCATCAAGAACAAGGCGGCCGCCTGATCGGTGAGACGAGGGACAAGACTTCACCACTTCTCCTTCGACGTCCGCACGTCGAGCTCGAACGACCAGGCCCGTTCAGACTGCCGGTAGAGGAAGGCGAACGCATCGACGATGCCTTCGATGCTGATCAGGCTGTCCTGCCGGCTTGCAGCATCGGGGAAACGGTTCATGATCTTGTCGCCGGCGATCGCGCCGTCGACGATGACGTGGCCGACATGGATGCCGTCGGGCGCATATTCCTTGGCCATGGCCTGGGCGAGCGTGCGCAGGCCCGCCTTTGCGGAGTTGAACGCGCCAAAGCCCGGGCGCCCGCGCAGCGAGGCGCTGGCGCCGGTGAAGAGCAGCGTGCCGGTCTTCTTCGGCGCCATGCGGCGCACCGCCTCGCGGCCGAACAGGAAGCCGCCGAAGCAGACGACGCGCCAGGCGTTTTCGAAATAGTCGGCTTCCATCTCGATGATCTTGCCGGGCGTGTTGTTGCCAGCGTTGTAGATCGCGAGATCGAGCTCGCTGCCAGCGATATCGAACAATGCGGCGACGTCGCCCTCCTTGGTGGCATCGGCGACGAAAGGAATGGCCTCTCCTCCGGCGGCGACGATATCGCGCGCAACCGACTCCAGAGTGCTCGGCGTGCGTCCCGCCACGATCACCTTGAGCCCGTCGTTTGCAAAACGCTTGCAGAGCTGGGCACCCAACCCTCGGTCCGGGCCCACACCGATCACGATCGCCGTCTTCATGGTGTTCTCCCAAGATTGGAAAGGCGCGCCGGCGTTCAGTTGCCCTCTGCGTTCAGCACGTCACCAAACTGCTCCCAGGAACTTCCGGTCCAACGCTGCAGCTGCAATTGCGTATAGGCCATACTGTTGTCAGGCCCCGTGTTGATTGTCACCCCCGGAATGAGCGTTGGCAGGGAAAGGCCGCGGATGTTCCGCGCCTGCCTGAGGATGTTGTCGCGCGAAAGATCGTCGCCGCACTGCCTCAACACCTGCTCCAGGATCTGCCCCTGCTGGGTCCCGAACAGATAATTGGCGTCGCCGATATCAGCGCCCGGCAGGTATTTTGCGAAATGCGCGCGGTACCAAGTCATGCCGGGGTCATCTGCCCATCTCTTGTCGCCGGGGTCCTTGAGCATGGTCGCGGCGATGATGCCCACGGCCTTCTCCTGTCCCGCCGGCACGATGGTCGAAGAGACCGAGGTCGACACCAGGTTGATCAGGAACAAGGGCTTCCAGCCGATCTCGTCGGCCTTCTTGATGGCCTGCGCCGCGAACTTCGGCGTGCCCGCGAACAGGAACGCCTCGGCGCCAGAGGATTTCAGCGACACCATGTGGGACTCGATGGTCGGCTCGCTCACCTCATAAGAGGACGCGATGACTTTCTTGTCGAAGCCGTCCTTCAGATAATCTTTGAAGGCGCTGATGAAGTCCCGGCCGAGATCGTCGTTCTGATAGAGGATCGCGATCTTGGCATTCGGCTTGGTCTGCGTGATGTAGCGCGCATAGATGCGCCCTTCCGTGGTGTAGCTCGGCAACCCCGTGGTGGTCATGGGGAATTCGGAGAAATTCGTGAACTTGGTCGCGCCGCTCACGACGAAGAGATGAGGTACCCTCTTCGCGTTGACATATTTGATGGTCGCGCCGATTCCGGGCGTGCCGAGCGGGCTGAACAGGAACGCCACCTCGTCGCTTTCGACGAGCTTCCTGGTCTGCTCCACCGTCTTCGGCGGACTATAGGCGTCGTCATAGGTGATCAGATTGATCTTCCGACCATTGACGCCGCCGCGATCGTTGATCGAATTGACGTAGGCGATCAGACCCTTGCCGGTGTTGCTCAAGGGAGAAGCCGGACCGCTGAACGGAAACGTCGCGCCGATCCTGATCTCGGTTTCGCTGACTCCGGGCGTTTCGCACAACACGGCGCCGGTGGTCGCGGCAAACAGAACGGCAGTGGCTAAAAGTCTCTTGAACATCGAAAGCTCCTCTTCCCCGTGAGATCATGCACGCGCTGCACGCCGCTCAACCCGTCGTCGCCAGATCGTTCGTCCTCGTGCCCGCAATCGCGAGCTCGCGAAGCCTGTGCTTGAGGATTTTTCCGGTCGAGGCCGCCGGCAGCGCATCGAGCACGATCAGCTCGGTCGGCCGCTTGTAGGGCGTAAGCTCGCCCGCAGCGTAAGCCTTCAGCGCCTCCGCATCGACGCTTGCTCCGGGCAACAGCTGGACGAAGGCGACGACCTCCTCGTTGCCGTCCACGGGACGCCCGACCACGGCCGACTGCACGATCTCTTGATGCGCATTCAGGACCGCCTCGATCTCCGCCGGATAGACGTTGAAGCCGGAACGGATGATCATCTCCTTGGTGCGTCCGACGATGTAGAGCTGCCCCCGCTCGTTCACCCGGCCGAGATCGCCGGTATTGAACCAGCCGTCGCGATCGATCGCGGCCGCCGTCAGATCGGGCGCGCGATAGTAGCCGAGCATGATATTGGCGCCACGTACATGCAGCTCGCCGACTTCGCCGATGCCGACCTGGCGCCCGTCGCGAGCGACGATCCTGTGCTCGACCCCGGGCAGGAACGGTCCCACGCTCTCGTCTGCCGCGGGATCCTCCTCGCGCACGGCGGCAAGGCCCGGCGAGCATTCGGTGATGCCGTAGCCGTTGAGTAGTGGAATGCCGAACTCGGCCTCCATGCGGCGCTTGAGGTCTAGGTCGAGCGGCGCGCCGGCCACGCCCATCAGGCGGAGCTTTTCGCACTTGAGCTTCGCGATGCCGTTGACGGTCTTGTATTCGAGCAGGCGTTGATAGGTTGCAGGCACACCGAACAGCGTGGTGATCCCTTCCTCCGCGAGCGCGCGCGCGAGCGCCACAGGATCCGCCTTTGACACGACATGCAACGCGGCGCCGTGCATCAGTGTCGAGATCAAGAGGATCGAATAGCCGACGATGTGCGACATCGGCAGCACACCATAGATGCGATCGCCGGGCGCGGTCCGGCGGAGATTGCCCGATACCCTTGCCGCGACGAGCAGATTGCGATGGCTGAGCATCACGCCCTTCGGCGCCCCCGTCGTCCCGGACGTGTACATCAGCGTGGCAACCTGCCGGTCGCTGCCCGCTTCGACCGGCTCGGCCTGCGCCGCATCATTCAGCGCGCCGACGCCGATGCTGCCGAACGGGCCGACGGCGCGCAAGCTTGCGCAAATGCGGTTCGCGTGCTCGGCGGCCTCCTTCGACAGCGCCGCATTGAACAGCACGCGGCGCGCGCCGCTGTGGGTAGCGATGAGATCGAGCTCGCGAGCAGAGAGACGCGGATTGACGGGAATCGCCCAGGCATCGATTTGACTTGCCGCAAACAGCATGGCCCCGAGCGCAACGCTGTTCTCGCTCACCACCATGACCCGATCGCCGGGCCTGATCGCGAGATCGGCGAAATCTTTCGCGGCCGCAGTGACGGCATCGGAAAATTGCCGGTAGGTCCAGACGCGTCCGGCTTCGATAAAGGCGGGCAGATCGGGCGAGGTCCGGGCGAAGGGGGCATAGACCTCATGAACCCTGCACGGCAGCCGCGCGATGAGATCGACCATGTCGACGTCGTTGACGCTGGTCATACAGTCCTCCCTGGTGGACAGGCGCCGGCCCTTGCCGGGCTCTATGCGCGTGCAGTCGAACGAAGCGAATCAGGACGAGGCGACGAGCCGCCTCGTGTCGGAGAGTTGTGTCAGGATTTCCTCTTCGACGTCGCGGAGCTGGTCCTTGCCGAAGAACATCTCGTCATTGACGAAAAAGGTCGGCGAGCCGAACGCGCCGCGGGTAACCGCGTTCTGCGTCAGCTCCATCAGGCGGTTCTTGACCGTCTGGTCCTGCGATTTCGCTGCGATGAGGGCAACATCGATCCCGGAGGCGGTCAGCGCCTGACGCATCACCTCGGGGTCGTCCATCTTCTTGGGCTCCTCCCACATATGGTGATTGACCGCGCGGAAATACGCCGCGAACAGCCCCAGCTCCTGTGCCGCGACGGCACCGCGCATCAGTTGCAGCGTATTGACAGGGAAGAACGGATTGGGGCGGAAGGTCGTGATGCCGTGCCGGCGCAGGAAACGCGCCGTCTCGACCTCCATGTATTCACGCTTGTTTCTGATGCCCTTCAGGGAATCGGCCGGCGAGGAATTGCCGGTGAGCTTGAAGATGCCGCCGAGCAGCACCGGTACGTAGTCGAACGTCACGCCGGTGCGGGCCTCGATCTCAGGAATAACGCGGTCGGCGAGATAGGCGTTCGGGCTGCCGAAATCGAACAGGAACTGCACCCGCACCGCTGGCGCGCTCGACATGTTTTGCATCCTCCCGCCGATTGACTCGCAGGGCCGCAAAGGGCCCATCTTCGGCGGCACCATATAGTTCTAAAACAGAACTGTCAAACATCTCGCGCCATCCAGGCTGGCGGAAGGGTAAGCATTGTCCTTCGGGTTATTTCATTCCATTTTGGAATTTTGTATTGTTGCAGTACGAACGCGTTGGAAAATGCGGCCTTTTCGGAGTTAGACGAATGCGATGGGATTTGCTTGAGCAGGAGCAGTGCTCGGTCGCCAGGACGGTGGCCGTGATCGGCGATCGTTGGAGCCTGCTGATCCTGCGCGACTGCTTTCTGCGCGTGCGCCGGTTCGAGGAGTTTCAGTCGCGGCTCGGGGTGACCCGGCACGTCCTCGCCGATCGCCTGAAGAAGCTCGTCCGGTTCGGCGTGCTCAGGCGCTCGCCCTATCAGGAGAATCCGACACGTTATGAATACATCCTCACCCAGAAAGGGCTGGATCTCTATCCCGTGGTGATGGCGATCGTGCATTGGGGCGACACTCACATGGTGGATGAGCGCGGCCGCCCCCTGCTTCACGAACACAAGCGTTGTGGCAAGATGTTCGATCCGGTGCTGGTCTGCTCCGAATGCGGCGAGCCGATCATCGCAAAAGAGGTCCACGTGCACGCAGGCCCCGGCGCAGCCGAAGGCGCGGCCGAGGAGATCGCAACGCGCGAGGCTGCATTGACTGCCCGCGCGAAATAGCGGCACGCCCAAACCGCGCGACGCACCGCTTGAGTCAGGATTTACGCGCCCGGGAGGGCACGGTAGCGTCACCGCTGCCCAGTTCGCCACCGTCAGCCAAGCCCAGCAGCTTCATGACGATCTTTCGGCGCTCCATATCCGTGAAGGGCGAGACGCCGGCCAGCTCCATGTACCAAAGCCCTTCCACCGCGAGGTGCACGATCGCCGCGCGGTCGAAGTCGATGCCCGCGCTGATCTCGCGGAAACGCTCCGCGTAGTAGGCTTTACCGGCTCGGTTATTCCATAGCCCGGACATGCGCAGCCGCGCACTGGCCTTGTCCGCCTTTGAGCGGTTGTGCATCGAGGCGATCGCATAGCCCTTGAGCTCGCGCGATGGCGTGTCCGGCAAGCTCTCGGTCGTCCTCTGGCGAGCTTCGGCATAGCGCTCGACGAGCCGCTCGGCGAGCGCATCGATCAGGGCTTCCTTGCTGAGGAAGTGGTAGAGCAGACCGCCTTTGCTGACGCCGGTGCGCGCCGCGAGCGCTTCGTAGGTCAACGCCGCCACGCCCTCCTCGGCAATCAGATCGAGGGCAGCATCGAGCAGCATCGGCCGCGCGCTTGGACGGCCAACACTGCGCTCGGTGGCCGACTTCGACTTGGCTGCCTTCTTGCTCATACGGCGACTATTTTCAGAAGCATCTCTGGCTGTCAAGCTTAATTACTGCACCGTATGGACGGTTTCTATAGCGAATAAGAGGAATCCCGATTCTGCTTGGATTTACCATTTGACAGGGTCGTTCACTGGAATATTTATTTACAGTACAGACGGTATAGTATTTGGCGCATTGTGCGCAGGACGAGACGCAAAAGAATGACCAGACACATTCCTCGCAACGACGAACGTCCGCTCGACGATACCGAAAAGGGAATCCCCGGCCACGTTGGCGTCATCCCCATCGATGCTTTGCGTATGCAGGGGTGGAACCTGCTGAAGGAAGACTTGCCGCTGCCGGTCGCCGTGCTGAAGGAGGACGCCGTGTGGCACAACGTCCGCTGGATGCAGCGCTTCATTGCGCAGAGCGGCGTGGCGATCGCGCCGCATGGCAAGACGACGATGAGCCCAGCACTCTTCGATCTGCAACTCGCGGCGGGCGCCTGGGGCATCACGGTTGCCACCGTGCATCAGCTTCAGGTGGCGCGCCGGTTCGGCTATTCCCGTATCGTGATGGCGAACCAGCTCGTCGGTCGTCGCAATATCGACTACGTATTGGAAGAACTGAAGCGCTCCCCCGGTTTCGAATTCTGCTGCCTCGCCGATTCGATCGCCAATGTTGAGCGCCTCGCAGATGCGGCGCGCCGCATCAACGCAGACCGGCCGCTGCGTCTCCTGGTCGAGATCGGCTATCGCGGCGGCCGCACCGGCTGCCGCGATCTCGAGTCCGCACTCGCAGTTGCGCGCGCGATCGCGGCAGGCTCACCCGTTCTTGCCTTGGCGGGGATTGAAGGTTTCGAGGGTCTTATGCACGGCGGCACTCCGGCAGAGAGCACTGTCCTGGTTGACGGTTTCCTCGAGCGGATGGCGTCCCTCGCCAGGGCTTGCGCAAAGGAGAGACTGTTTGCGCCAGGCGAGGTGCTGCTGAGCGCGGGCGGTTCGATCTACTATGATCTCGTCGCGGCAAAGCTGCGATCCATCGAGATCGGCCAGCCAACCAAGGTGGTGCTGCGGAGCGGCTGCTACATCACGCATGACGACATCCTGTACAGGCGCGCGTTCGAAGCCCTGCGTCTCCGGGACCCCGAACTGGCAGCCATGGGCGGCGGACTGCGACCGGCGCTGGAGATCTGGGCCTATGTCCAGTCGCGGCCCGAGCCCGAAAAGGCGATTCTCGGCTTCGGCAAGCGCGACGCGTCCTATGACGATCCGCCGCTGGCGCTGAAATGGTTCCGTCCGGGCAACACGATGACGGCTCCGGCAACGATCCCGCCCGGCCACCGCGTGACCCATCTGAATGACCAGCACTGCCATTTCGCCATTCCGCCTGACTCTCCTCTGGCCGTCGGCGACATGGTTGCGTTCGGCATTTCTCATCCCTGCCTGACCTTCGACAAGTGGCGCGTCATGCAGATGGTCGACGACGCGTACAACTGCATCTCGGCCATCAGGACCTATTTCTAGTCGCCGACCCGGCGGCGCCGGCGCTGAGACTATGCTTCTTCTCCTCCCACGTTCGAAAGGACACGCGACCATGTCGGCCTCTCACCCCGCAACCAAACCCACTGCCTCCGGCGGCTACTCCTACATTCCCTTCGAGTTTCAATACTCGTCCGGCGTCGCGGCGCTTCCCGGCTTCCGGCTGGAGCGGGCACGCTTCAACCGGCTGGTGCCAATGGCCGAAGGCTTCGCGCGGATCAAGGCGCATCTCGGCTCGCTTGGACGGCCGCTCACCGCATTTGCCGCATGTGAATTGCGCTCGACGCTGCCTTTCACCGCGGACGGCTTTCGCGAGTTCAATCTGGGCTATGCCCAGGTGTTGCGAGAGTGGGGCATCATGAAGGGCGAGGATAATCCGGTTGCACGAAGCAATGTATGTCCCGAACTCGATCCGCCGACGGAGTCCGGATTCTACGCCTTCACCTACACCGTTCCGGACACGTCCGCGGCTCCAACATTCCTGATCTCGGGCGGCGCCGAGACACGCAGCGCCACGGTGCCACAGGATCGGATCGTCGCTTTTGGAGACACCTCGCCCGCCGGATTGCGCGCAAAGGCCCAGCAGACCCTCGGCGAGATGGAGAAGCGACTGGCGGCCTTCGGGTTTGGCTGGGCCGATACCACTGCCGTCCAGGTCTATACCGTTTTCGATCTGCACCCCTTCTTTCTGGATGAGATCACAGCGCGCGGCGCCGCTTGCAGCGGCTTGACCTGGTATCCCTGCCGGCCGCCCGTTCAGAAGATCGACTTTGAAATGGACTGCCGCGGTCTCACGCGCGAGATCGTTCTGTCGGCATAAGATTCAGCCGGAGCCGAGACTGCCCGCCGCTCCGCGACATCTCAAAACATCCACAGAAGCGCGGCGGACCACCGCCGCGCGTCGCGATTGAAGTTGACGATCAGGCGGCCGGCCGCGCACTCGTCGGCGACGCATAAATATAGTAGTGCACGTAGCGATCCCGGCACTTCTCCTGTAGCTCCGCCTCGGACAGGTCCTCCGCGAACCGCGCCGGACTCATGAGGGACAGATCGTAGGTCGTACGACCGTTGACGATGAGCTCCACCAGTTGCTCACTCAAAGCCGGCGCGGTTGACAACCCCCCGACGTTGCAGCCGCCAATTACATAAAGATTTCTGACACCGGGCGCCTGTCCGATGATGTGGTGGCCGTCCATGGTCATCGTCGGCAATCCCCCACGGTGCTCACGCAGCGAAAGCTCCGTCTGGAAGATGGGAAACTGATCCTTGACGAGACCCGCAAGTCGCTTCAGCACGGCCAGATCGAGCTCGAGATTTTCGATCCGGAACGAGCCCGGCAGTTTGGAGAGATCGACCGGCATGGGATCGCTCTCGTATCCTCCGAACATCAGCCCGCCGCGATCCGGCCGCACATACACATTGGCATCGATGATGCGCGTAATCGGCTGCTGATTGCTCACCCCCGGCAGCGGATTGGTGATCATCAACTGGTGGCGCATGGCAACGGCTGGGACCTTGGTGCCAGCCAGGGAGGCGACGAAACGAAGCCATCCGCCGGCGGCATCCACAATGACGGGCGCAGAGAATTCACCGCGATCGGTGACGACCCGCGTGACAGCGCCGTGTTCGACAACCAGCTCGGAGACCTTCGTATGAGGCACCATCGTAGCCCCCAGCCGCACCGCGCCCTTCGCGTAGGCGCGCGGGACCTGCACCGGCTCCAGGAAGACGTCCCGCCGCATCAGCGTCGAACCGACGATTCCCTTGTTCTGCAGAAAGGGGTTGCGTTCGCACGCCTCCTCGGCCGTAATCATGTCGACTTCGAGCCCGAGCTTCTTCGCAGCGGCGACCCGCTCCGCCAACAGCTTGAGATGTTCCGGTCGACGTGCAACCGACATGCTGCCGGGCTGGAAGAATTCGATCGGCTCGCCCGTATCCTCGGCCAGGCGCTCGATCTTCTCGACCGCACGAACCGCAAGCCTGGTCATGACCTCGGTCGAGCGGACCTGACCGCTCAGCCCGGCGGCGCGCGCCGAGGTCTGCGAGGCGATCTCGGCCTGATCCAGCACCGCAACATCGCGTCCTGCCTTGGCGAGATGGAAAGCTGTGCTCGAGCCCAGCGCGCCCGAACCAATGACGATTGCATCAAACTTGTCCATAACCGGCTTTCCTTTCTTCCGATGATTGCGGGCTCAGGCGTGCTTCCATCAACTTGGCGAGATAGGACAGCGGCAACGCCATGATCAGGTACATGAGACCGACCGCGATATAGATCTGCAGCGGCATGAAGTATTCGCTGGTGAGATCCCGTGCCTGCAGCATCATCTCCGGTGCCGCAATAAGTGACGCAACCGACGTATCCTTGAGCAGCGCGATACCGTAGTTGCCCATCGGCGGCAGGACGATGCGAAGAGCCTGCGGCAACACGACGTAGCGAAGGACCTGAATGTTGCGCATGCCCAGCATCTGCGCGGCCTCGCGCTGCCCCTTGTCGATCGCCTGGATGCCGGACCGATAGACTTCGGCAACGTAGGCAGCACCGTTCAAGCCAAGGCCGAGCACGGCCGCATTGAACGAATTGAGCGTGATTCCGATCGAGGGCAGTCCGAAATAGATGACAAACAGCAGCGTCAACGACGGCATGCCGCGGACGATCTCTACGTAGCCATATGCAATCGCCCGCAGCCAGGCCCGCGAGGACAACCGGGCCAGCGCCAGCGGCAACGCGAGCACAGCGGCGAGGATGAAGGCCAGCGACATGAGTCGCAGCGTCCAGACGGCGCCGCGCAGGAGCTGGGGCAGCCATTCCAGAAACAGCGAAAAGAAGCCGATCATGTCAGCCTCCCGCGGCGGAGCCGGTTTTCGAGCCACTGGGCGAGCCGCGACAGCGGAAAGCTCATCGCGATGTAGATGACCGCGACCAGGATGTAGATCGGTCCGCTGAGATAGCTCTTCGTAACGAGGTTGCGGGCGTAGAAACTGAGTTCGGGCGCGGCAACGGCCGATGCGAGCGAAGTCTCCTTGAGTAGACCCACGGCAAAATTCGCCAGCGGCGGCAGGACCACCCGCATCGCCTGCGGCAAGATCACGTAACGAAGCGCCTTTGGGCGCGTCATGCCGATCATGAAAGCCGCCTCGAGCTGACCTGCATGGACCGACTGCAGGCCCGCACGGAAAACTTCCGTCAGATAAGCGCCGCCGTTCAAGCCGAAGCCGAGTACCGCCACGGGAATCGGATCCAGTTTCACACCGACCTGCGCCAGGCCGAAATACAACACGAACAGCTGGGTGAGGATCGGGACGCCGCGGAATATCTCGACGTAGGTCCTGATGCCCAGTTTGGCGAGGCGTGACGGAAACGTCTGGAGCAACCCCAAAACGAGTCCAATCAGAACCGCAACGATGAAGGCGCCGACCGTGATCTTGACGGTTGTTACCGCCCCCGAAAGCAAGACCGCCGTGAATTCAGGCAGCAACGGCAGTGCACGCGACCACTCGTTCACGACGCGAGCCCCGTTGGGGAAGCGCTACGTCGGTCACGTTGTGGGCGCAGCAGTGCCATCGTCCGCGGATGAGCCGGCTTGCTCAGAAGATCCCGCGGCGCTCCTTCGTCGACGACGGCTCCGTGATCCATCACGATGATGCGGTCGGCAACCTCCTCGGCGAACGACATTTCGTGAGTGACGATCAGCATCGTCATGCCCTCATTGGCAAGCTGCTGCATGACATCCAGCACCTCACCGACGAGCTCTGGATCCAGCGCAGACGTCGCCTCGTCGAACAGCATCAATTTCGGCTTCATCGCCAGCGAACGCGCGATCGCTATTCTCTGCTGTTGTCCGCCCGACAAGTGGTCGGGATAGGCGTTCGCCTTTTGCGGGAGGCCCACCTTTTCGAGAAGGCCGCGCGCTTCGGGTTCGACCTCGTCGCGCGGGCGCCTCAGGACCTTGAGCGGCCCGAGCATGATATTTTCGAGCGCCGTCAGATGCGGGAAGAGATTGAACCGCTGGAAGACCATGCCGATGCCGGTTCGAATGTCGGCGATCTCGCGGTCGGACATCGAAGTCCGCTGGCCATCGACGAACCTGTCACCGATGTATCTGCCGGCGACGATGACTTCACCGGAATTCGGCTTCTCCAGATGCGCAATGCATCGGAGAAGCGTCGTCTTGCCGGAGCCGCTCGAGCCGATGATTGCCACCCGTTCGCCGCCTGCGACGTTCAGGCTGACATGGTCGAGCGCCCTGTAATTTCCGAAGGTCTTGCAAAGGCCCGACACCTTCACAAGGGATGAGTTCGCTGCAACGTGATTCATGCCGCCTGCCTGCTCGCCTGGGATCGTTCAGCCGAACAAGGCCGAGTAGTCCTTTGGCTGGTGCGCCCATTTTCCAATGACGTTGCCGTTCTCGTCGCGGTCGACGCCGAGACGCGGATTGCTTTCGTTGGAAAGAGCTGCGAGGTAGTCGTCGGCCTCCATGCCGTATTTCTTCAGCAGCTTGCCGTTGGTGCCGGATCGCCAGAGCCAGCGGACACCGGCGTTCACGGCGTCGAAAAGATCGAAGTTTTCGACGTTCATGCCGATGACGGTGGTCTGCTTCTGGCCCAGCATGTCGAAGTCCGGCAACGAATCGGTCGGCACCAGCTTGAGGCTCCAGTTGGGATTCTGCTGGATCATGTAGGCGACCGTCGGCGCGTCCAGGAACGCGAAATCGAGACGCCCGGCCTGCACGTCACGCACGCACGCATCGGTCGTATCGTAGAGCTTGAGCTCGCTCGTTCCGGGAATTCTCTTCAGTTCGGGGACGATCGTGAATCCGCTGACCGTGCCGATGCTGCGGCCCTTCATGTCGTCGACGACCAGGCGCGGGCCGACCTTCATGTCCTTTCGCGTCAAGGTGTACTTGCCGGTGTAGTAGATCGCGTCGGTCAGAAGCAGCACCTGCGAGCGCGCTTTCGTCCACCCCATATTGCCAAGCATGACGTCGGCGCGGCCTCCCCGGATCGACTCGATCGTCGCTGACCAGTCCATCAAGGCTGGCACCGTCTTGAGACCCATCCTCGTCGCGATTGCCGTGATCATCTCGCCATCGGCGCCAAGGATCTGACCGTCCTTGATGCTGGTCATCGGCATGTCCCCGTTCATCGCGACCGTCAGCGCCCCCGGCACCACCGTCTTGAATCCCTGCGGAACTGCCCTGGCGCTGCTTGCCATGACCAGGGCAGCGACCCCCCCAATCGCTCCCGACAAGACGTCTCGACGGGAATGAAAGGCCATTCTCTGGCGCGAAGAAGAGTGGTCGAAAGACATGAGCTCCTCCTGATTGTTCCACATGGCAAGCAATCGCATCGCTCGAAGCGGTCGCGTGCCGGGCACCCCGACATTTTTATACCGTACGTCTGGTACAGTAACTGCTTTCGAGGCGTGTTGCAAGGCGATCGCATAAGCGCGTTTCACGCGACCTCGCCCTCAGGCTGTGCGGATTTCATCGTGCTCGCTTGAAGGACACTGCACGTCTCGGGCTCACGGCCCGCGGGGGCGCGTCACGGAGTTGCCTCGCGCAATAGGGCCGATCGCGGCGACGATCAGGCGACTTCTTCCGGACAGTTGGTCAACCGCGCGGGATTGCCGACAGCGGTGCAGCCGTCCGGCACGTCGGAGATCACAACCGACGCGGCGCCGATCTTGGCGAAGTCGCCGATGCGAATGTCACCAAGAATGGTCGCGCTGGCCGATGAAGACACGGTTTCCGATCCGAGGCGAGCGGGTCGGCAGTTCGCCATTCCGGCCAATGCTGACATTCTGGAGAATCGTCACGGCGTCGCCGATCACGGCGTTAGCACCGATCACGATGCCGCTGGCGTGGTCGAGATACACCGACGAGCCAATGTGCGCCGCGGGATGGATGCTGACCTGCAAGGCGTTGGATGCTTCGTTCTGAAAGAGCAGCGCGGCATCGATATGGCCGCGGCTCCAGAGCCAGTTCGAGACGCGCCATGCCTCGAGCGCGACATAGCCCTTGAAATGCAGCAGTGGCGACAGCAGGCCCGCGATGGCAGGGTCCCGGATCGCGATGGCGCGCAAGTCGAGGCTTGCCGTCTCAATCAGGTCGGGCTGCTGACGGAAAGCGTCGTTGGCGAACGCGGTGAAGCGCGCACCCACAGTGGTATTGCTGCCGCCAAGACGGCGGCCGATCAGATCTGACAGAGCGGCGGCGAGATCGTCATGTGCGAGAACAGTTGCCGCCGAGACCGTGCCGAAGACGGGATCGGCTGCGGCCGCGTGTTCTGCCTCGCCGCGGATCGCCTGCCAGAGACTGGCGCTCGATATGCTTGCAGCCTCCGCCATCGCCGACCCCGGTCCTTCGCCGCCTGGTTTCGCCACTGAATATAGGATGTCCGCGGCGGTGTGGCACCAGGCTAGCAAAACCAAACCGCCCGCCTGCGGGGCTCGCAGGCGGGCGGCTCGGGGCCATCAGGACTTTTGGGGGCGTGCGCCTGAAGGCTTTGCGGATCGGATCAACCCTGCGGCGGCGGCTCGTTCGGCGGCGTCGGACGGGTCTTGTGCTGCGCCATGAACTGGTCGAACTCTTCCTTGTCCTTGGCGTGACGAAGCCGCGTCAGGAAATCCTTGAACTCGCGCTGCTCTTCCTCGAGCCGCTGAAGGGTCTCGGTGCGGTACTCGTCGAACGCGCGGTTGCCGGAGGACGGCGGCCCGAAGCCAAAGCCGAAGCCGCGGCGCTCCATGCGGTCGCGCATGCGGTCCATCTTGTACTGCATCTTCTCCATCTTGTTCTGCCAGCGATCGTGGCCGCTCCAGCACGACATTCTTCTGCTCCCGAGTGTGAAAAAGAGAAGGGCAAGCCCGATCGGCCACCAGATGATGAAGCCCAGGACGGTCACGGCAATCCAGCCGGGGTGCCAGGGCGTATCGAGCATGTGGGGGCGGTAGTAGGGGTCTTCCGAGGGGCCGCGCCATCGATTGACATCAGCGGTGTAGGCCATTTCCCATCTCCATCACGGCTGTCACGCCGTTGTGAATGTAAATAACATTTACATAGGTAGCCGATCCCTCGGTTTTGTCAAGCTGGCCACCAGACAGGCCCGCCGATTTATTTGCGCAACTTTATTTCAGCTTGCCCCAGGGGCTGTTGGGAGAGCCGGTCGAACCGGAGGATGCCTCCGGTGGCACCGGCGGCGGCTCGGCGCTTTTCGCCGTGGGACGACGGTCGATCGGGAAGCCGAGGCCGCGCAGATAGATCAGCACTTCGGCTTCGAGCAGCTCATCCGGCGACATCGGCAGCTTGCGGCGCGCACCATCGCCGCGGGAGAACAGCGAGGCCACGCCGTGCGACATCGACCAGATGTGCAGCGCCATCATCATCGCCGGCGGCCGCGGCGTGCCTGGCGGCGTCAAGGCCGCGAGGCGCTCGGCGGCCGCACGGATGACGCCGAAGGCGCGTTCGCCGGCAGCCATCAGCGCCGGATTGGCGTCGGCCGGCAGGCCGGATTCGAACATCGCGGAATAGAAAGCGGGCTCTTCGCGCGCGAAGGCGAGATATGCTCTGCCGACGCGCTCGAACGCCGTGAGGGTGTCCGGGCGGCCATCATCCCAGGCCGCGGTCAGACGCGCCTCGAACTGTTCGAAGCCGCGCTGGGCGATCGAGGAGAGCAGTTCGTCGCGGTCGCGAAAGTGGCGGTATGGAGCGGCCGGGCTGACGCCTGCCATCCTCGCGGCATCCGCAAAGGTGAAGCCGGCCGCGCCTTTCTCGGCGATCAGCCCCAGCGCTGCCTGGAGCAACGCCTCCTTCAGATTGCCGTGATGATAGCCGCGCTCGGCGCGGCGCTGCTCGTCCTTGCGCCAGCTCATGTGAATGACTTTTACATGAGCCGTGCGCGAAGGTCACTAGCGCGGGCGGGGATTGATTAACCCGTACTTCCCCGGAATGGGAGCTAGCCGCCGGGAATCGGCAGCACCGGCATGATCTCGACCCGCTCGCCCGGGAAGATCGCGAAATGCGGATGGTTCTCGAACATTTTTGCCGCGGCCTCGTGCGAGGCAGCCTTGACCACGGTGAAGGCGCCCATCTCGTTGGCGATGTCGGCGACGCCTTTGGTATCGACCTTCTTGGTCTTGCCTAGCGGGCCGCCCATGGCCTGGATCGCGTCCTGGTGCTGCTGGACCCAGGCGTGCCACGCCGCCATGCCTTCCTTCTCCTTTGCCTTGCGTTCGGCTTCCGGCAGCGCAGTCCAGGCGGCCATCTTCGCGCTCTCCTTGCTACCGAGGAAGACGGCGAGATAGGTGTCGTTGGTGTTCATGGGCTTCACTCCTCTGTTGCGTTGACGCTTTGACGAAAGGCAATCGTGCAGGCTAGCGGCCGGACTGGCCGCCTTTCCGCAGCTCGGTGAAGCCGGCGGCCGCTTCCCGCACATCAGGCGAAAAGTCGGCCATCTCCTGCACCTGGCGGATCTCGATGATCTCGTTCGGCGAGGCCGGGCACTTCTTGGCCCAGGCGATCGCCTCATCGCGCGAAGCGACCTCGATCATCCAGTAGCCGCCCAAAACTTCCTTGGACTCGGCAAAGGGTCCGTCAGTCACGATGGGCTTGCCGGTCGCAAACGAGACCCGCGCGCCCGTCGAGGGCGGATGCAAACCTTCGAGCGTGATCAGAATGCCGGCATTCTGGAGCGCCTCGTTGTAGCGCATCATCGCGGCGACACGCTCGGGATCGAGTTGAACGTCCTTGGGCGCGGTCTCGTAGCCGAGCGGGATCATCAGCATCATGAATCGCATGGTGGCATCCTCTGGGTCATGTCAGTCCGCTTTCGCTTTGGGGCCGAGATCACCGGCTCTCACGGATAAGACGAACCGCATCCTGCAGTCCCGACATGCCGGTGAAAATTATTTCGGAGGTAAGGTCCGGTGAATCGCTCGCTGGCTCAACGATCCCAGCGCCGCGTCATCTCGCTCGCGCCTTCCGGCAGCATTTCGAAGATCGCTGACGCCAGCACGGCGTGGACGTGCAGCGTGACGGTTCCCGCGTTGCGGAAGCCGTGCTTGCGCCCGGCCGGCACCAGCACCGACTGTCCGGCGGCGACCCTTGCCTGCGTCTCCTCGAGCCAGATCTCCGCCTCGCCTTCGCGCACCGTCAACACCTCCTCGACGGGATGGCTGTGCGTCGGCGCGCCGGCGCCGGGGGCGACCCACTGCTCGAAGATGCAAAGCGCGGTGGCGCCGGTGCGGGCCGAGGCCAACATGCGGGTCTTGACGCCCGGCCGCCACTCTTCCAGCGCGGATGGATCGGAGGGCTGCATGCGGAGGCCTTTCTTGCGGGGAAGAAAGCACGGTAAAAGATGCGAAGGCCGTCCGCCTTGGTGGCCGGCGTTTCGGGCACGGGACAGATTAGCAGATGACTTCAGGCCAGCCAAAGGTTGCCCTCATTACCGGCGCTGCGCGCGGCATCGGACTTGCGACAGCCAGGAAGTTCCTCGCAGAGGGCTGGCGCGTGGCGCTGCTCGACATCGAGGACGATTTGCTCGCGCGCGCCGTCGCCGCAATCGACCGGCCCGATGAGACGTTGGCCTTGAGCTGCGACGTCTCCGACGCCGCAGCGGTCGGCGCCGCAATGAAAGGGATCGCGCAGCGGTTCGGCCGGCTCGACGCACTGGTCAACAATGCCGGCATTGCAGTGTTTGCACCGCTGATGGAGACGTCGGATAAGGACTGGAGCCGCATACTCGAGGTCAACCTCACCGGGCCCTTCGTCAGCACCAAGGCCGCGGTGCCCCTGATGCGCGAGTCCGCCGGCGGCGCCATCGTCAACATCACCTCGATCTCGGCGGTGCGCGCCTCGACGCTGCGCTCGGCCTACGGCACGAGCAAGGCGGGACTGGCGCATCTGACGAAGCAGCTCGCTGTCGAGCTGGCGGTACTCAACATCCGCGTCAACGCCGTCGCGCCCGGACCGGTCGACACCGCGATGGCCAAGGAGGTGCACACGCCGGAGATCCGCGCCGACTATCACGATGCCATCCCGCTCAACCGCTATGGCCTCGAAGAGGAACTCGCGGAGGCGATCTTTTTCCTGTGCTCGGATCGATCGAGCTACATCACCGGCCAAATTTTGGCCGTCGATGGCGGCTTCGATGCAGCAGGCATCGGCCTGCCGACGCTGCGCGGACAGCGGAGGAATGCGTAGACATTTGTAGTTCGTAGGGTGGGCAAAGCGAAGCGTGCCCACCATCTGTCCGGGTTGCGGCTGCATTGGTGGGCACGGCGCTTGCGCGCCTTTTGCCCACCCTGCGAGATTGGATGTGTGGAGAGTGCTATGCGACGCGTTGCATTGGTCAAGGCCGTGACGGTCGCCGCCGCATTGTTCGCAGCCTTGCCCGCGTCCGCCGAGATCCGCATCGTCCAATCTCCAGGCGGACGGGTCGGACCATTTCTCGAACTGTTCGAGCGGGTGCGCGACTCCGGCCAACGCGTGGTAATCGACGGGCCATGTCTGTCCGCCTGCACGCTGGTGCTGAGTCTGGTGCCCGGCGAGCGCATCTGCGTCACCAAGCGTGCGGTGCTCGGCTTCCATGCCGCCCGCTCGGTCGACCGGCAGGGCCGCTTCTATGCCGAGCCGGAAGCCTCCGAAGCGGTCTTGGCGGCCTATCCGGCGCCCGTGCGCGACTGGATCAGAAGCCGCGGCGGACTGACGTCGCGGCTGTTGCTGCTGAAGGGCCGCGAGCTCGCCGCAATCTATCCGCGATGCAGGTAACAATCGATGTCCACCTTCTCCCGCAATGGGAGAAGGTGCAGCGCGCGCGGCAGCGCTTCAATTCTTTCTCACATCCCTTCCGCCGGGCAGTTCACCATCCAGGGGATGCCGAACTGGTCGACGCACATGCCAAAGCCCTTGGCCCAGAACGTCTTGCTGAAGGGCATGGTGACGGTGCCGCCATCGGCGAGCGCGTTGAACTTGCGTTCGGCATCGGCCGCGTTGGTGATCGTCAGCGAGATCGAGAAGCCCTGCGGCTTCTGCGAGTGCTCGGGCGGCGCGTCCGAGGCCATCAGCACGCTGCCATCGGGAAGCGACATGCGCGCATGCATGATGGTCTTTTCGCGGCCGGGTGCAGCGGGCATCTCCGGCGGAGCGTCGGAGGCGCGCAGCATCGCCTCGACCTTTCCATCGAGCACGCGCGCATAATAGTTGAACGCGGCTTCGCACTTGTCCTGGTAGAACAGGTATGGATTGAGCATGGTTCTCTCCTTGACGTGAGGCTTCTACTTCTCGGTGAGCTTCTTCAGATTGGCGAGGCCGGTCTCGAAATCCTTGCCGATCATGTTATCCATGTTGACGAACACCTGCATCAGCTTGGACAGGAACGGGGCCGGACCGTACATCGCCCATGTGACCAGTGTTGCACTGCCTTGCGGCACAAACGTGAACTCGGCAATGTTGTGACCTTCGAAGGGGCGCTCGAAATCAAGCTTGATGCGAAGTTTCGGCGGTGTGCTCGCTTCGAGAATTTCCATGCGACCAGCACCGATGTCCTTGTTCCCGTCCCAGGCATAGATCGCGCCTTTGCCCTGCGTGCTACCGCCGAACGTGCGCTTCAGGCCGGGATCGCGCCCTTCGTAGGGCGACCAGCTCGTCCAGCGCTGGAAATCGGCGATGAGGGGGTAGATGGCATCGGCAGGCGCCATGACGGCGAGCGTGCGTTCGACGCGAAACATGTCCGGCTTGGTGGCGGCGAAGACGAGAAGGCCGGCGATGCCGGCGGCAATCACGATTGCGATAACGGCAACAGCTTTCAGCATGACGGGCTCCCTTCGATTGGCCCAAGGACGAAGGAGAGAGTGCGAGACCGACAGGCGCGGACGTTTTTTTTCGCCACACCATCCACCCGGCGTCATGGCCGGGCTCGTCCCGGCCATCCATGTTCTTGAGTGCTGACGGAAAGACGTGGATGCCCGGGACATCTAGCGCGAAGACGCGCTTCGCGCTTTTGCCCGGGCATGACGATCCGGAGAGCGTCTCGTTCTATTTCGCTTTCGCGCCCTCTTTGGACGCCTTCGGCTGGCTGTCCCTGATCAGGCGATCGAGATGCATGCGAATGTGGGCCGCCTCGGCCGAGGTGTTGGCGAGTGCGATCGCGCGGTCGAAAGCGACGCGGGCCTCGTCGTTGCGGCCGAGCTGCATCAGGAAGGCGCCGCGCACGCCGTAGAAATGGAAGTAGTTGGCCAGCTTGGGGGCGAGCGGCTCGATCAGCGCGAGGGCGGCCTCGGCCCCGCGCACCTTGGAGACCGCAACCGCTCGGTTGAGCGTCACCACCGGAGAGGGCTGCACGAGCTCGAGCGCACCATAGAGCAGGTCGATCTGGGTCCAATCGGTTTCCTCGGGCGTTGCCGCACGGGCGTGCAACGCCGCGATCGCCGCCTGGATCTGATAGGGGCCGCTCCTGCGATGGCGCATTGCCTTGTCGATCAGCGCGAGCCCCTCCGCGATCATGGTGCCACTCCACAGTGAGCGGTCCTGATCCTCGAGCAGGATCAGCGACCCATCGGCTGCAAACCGCGCCGCACTACGCGCATGCTGCAACAGCAATAGCGCGGTGAGCCCCATGATCTCCGGCTCGCCTGGAAACAGCCGCAACAAGAGCCGCGCCAGCCGGATCGCCTCCTCGCATAGCGGCTTGCGTATCTCGGCAGTGTCGCCGCTCGCCGAATAACCTTCGTTGAAGATCAGGTAGATCATCGCGGCGACGACCGCGAGCCGCTCGCCGCGCTCGGCGGCGCCGGGCGCCTCGAACGGCACGCCGGCATCGGCGATCTTCGCCTTGGCGCGGGTGATGCGCTGCTCCATCGCCGCTTCCGAGACCAGGAAGGCGCGCGCGATCTGCTTCACGGTCAGGCCGGAGACGATACGCAGCGCGAGTGCGATCTGCTGCGTCGCCGGCAGATCCGGATGGCAGCAGATGAACATCAGCCGCAGGATATCGTCGCGATAGTGCGAGCCGTCGAGCCGCTCGGCAAGCTTCCCTTCGGCATCGTCGAGATCTGAGATCGCCTGGTCGTCCTCCGGCAGCGGCTCCTGCTTGCGCGCGCGGCGCACCTCGTCGATCGCGACGTTGCGGCCGACCATGATCAGCCAGGCCGCTGGATCGCGCGGCGGCCCGTTCTGCGGCCAATTCTTCAGCGCGCGCAAGGACGCATTCTGGAACGCCTCCTCCGCGGTATCGAGATCGCGGAAATAGCGCAGCAGCGCGCCCACCGCCTGGGGCCGCGCCGAGGTCAGCGCGGTCTCGATCCAGGCGGCGTCGGTCTCGCTCACGTCAAACTCCCTCCCGGCCTGAACACGCCGACGGGACGCACCTCATAGGCACCGCCGGGATTGGCCGCGCCGAGATCGCGCGCGACGTCGAGCGCGTCGTCGAGGTTCTTGCAATCGACGATGTAGAAGCCGAGCAACTGCTCCTTGGTCTCGGCATAGGGACCGTCGAGCACCAGCGGCGGGTCTTCCTTCCGCAGCGTTGCGGCCGCCGTGGTGGGCAGGAGCCGCGCGACGGGACCGAGCCGGCCCTGCTTGGTGAGCTTGTCCTGCACCACGGCGAGCTTTTTCATCACGGCTTCGTCCTGCTCCTTGCTCCAGGAGCCGACAAAATCCTCATCGTGGTAGCAAAGGATGGCATAGAGCATGAGCAGGTCCTGTTTTCTCTCATTATGAAGACGACGCACTATGCCCCGCCCCGACACGACTTGCGGAAATTTTTTGCAAGAAATGTCCACGCGTTCGTGCCAAGGAGGGCCGTGAACCGGGAACTCGATGGGACATGACGAATGACTAAAGGCGCGCTGGCACTCCTGATCAACAGTCGCTCGCAGAACTGGCTGCCGGAGCGCTGGAAAGCGCGTTTTGAGGCGGTCTGCGGCGACCGGCGCGTGGTGCTGCTGCCTGATCCGGACCTCGACCTGGCCAAGGTGCACTATGCCGCGGTGTGGAAGCCGGTTCCCGGTGATCTCAAGGCTTTCCCGAATCTGCGCGCGATCTTCAATCTCGGCGCCGGCGTCGACGCGCTGATGGCGGACAACAGCCTGCCGGACGTGCCGTTGGTCCGCGTCGCCGTGCCCGATCTCACCGGACGTATGACCGAATATGTCGTGCTTCACGTGCTGATGCATCATCGGCAGGAGCTTTACCTGCGGCAGTCGCAGCGCGAGAAGGCCTGGGAGCCGAAATACCAATGGCCGGCGAGTGCAGTCACGGTCGGCATCATGGGGCTCGGCACGCTGGGCGCGGACGCCGCCGAGGTGCTGCGCCGGCTCGGCTTCCGCGTGGTGGGCTGGAGCCGCAGTCCGCGGAGCGTCGATGGCGTGGAGTCATTTCACGGCGCAGGCCAGATGGACGCGTTCCTGCGCGCGACCGACATTCTGGTCAGCCTGTTGCCACTGACGCCGCAGACGCACGGCATCCTCAACCGCGAGGTCTTCACGAAACTCAACCGCAGCAGCCCGCTCGGCGCGCCGGTCTTGATCAATGCCGGCCGCGGCGCCTTGCAGAACGAGGACGACATCCTCGTCTGCCTCGATGACGGCACGCTCGGTGCTGCCTCGCTCGACGTGTTCGTCGAGGAGCCGCTGCCGGCGGCAAGCCGCCTCTGGAGCCATCCGAAGGTGGTCGTGACGCCGCACAATGCGGCCGACACCGATGCGGATGCGATCTCGGCATATGTCGCGGAGCAGATCGCGCGTTTCGAGGCCGGCGCCGCACTGGAAAATGTGGTGGACCGGGCGCGCGGGTACTGAAGCGCCGGCTGACGAGCGTATTGGCCTTAGCGACGAGCGCCGAAAGCCAGCGGCGAGGCGCCGGGCGGCAGTGGCGAATTGATGTCGCTGTCGACGAGTCCGGACGACTGCTGGGTGAAGCTCGCGCCGAACGACAGGCTGAGATTCGACGTCGGACGGAATTCGATCCCGGCACTTGCGCGATAGCCGCCCGGCAGCGTCGGCGAGGTGGTGTCGAAGGGCGAGATCGGACCGCCGGTCCCGAGATTGTATTTCAATGTGTCGAAGCCAGTGTAAACCGTGACGGGTGCATTCGCGAAGTTATAGCCGAACTTCACGCCGTCGGACGAAAGCGAGCCGTAATTGCCGAACGCCCTCGCCTGATTGAAGCCATTCATGCTCCACGCCGTGCTGTCGCGTGAGCTGCTGAGAAACCAGCCGCGCGGGAGCTTGGACTGCGGATCGCCCGCATCGAAAGCCGGATTGTCGCCCCAGCCCATCGGCCAGCCCGAGTTCATGTAGGGCACAGGGGCAGCCTGGGCATGGGCCGTTCGCCCGCCCAGACAGAGCGCCACCAGGATCAATGCAAGGGCCGAACCGCGTGTGAAGATTAACATCCGTGGGACCTTCAGATATCCTGAAAGTATATGCGCCAGATGTCAGGAACGCCAGAACCGCCGCGGCGTGGTCAGAGATCGACGACGATATAGGTGTCTTCGACCGTCACGGGATATCGCTCGGCTACATAGGGGCCCATCACGAGATCGCCGCCCGCCTCGCGCATGACCTCGAAGCTTCGCAACTTGGTGCGGCGCGGATCGCACCAGGATTGGCCGGTCGCCATGTCGAACTCCCAGCCGTGCCAAGGGCAGCGCAGAAACTCGCCACGACGCTCAAGGCGGTAGTCGCCGGGGCCGGAAGACTGGCTGAGGCCGGTCACCGCGCCCGAGCAGATCGCAGCTCCACCGTGCGGACAGCGGTTGAGCAGTGCATACAGGCGCCCCTCGACATTGAACACGCCGATCTCGCGCCCGTCGACGACGACGACCTTGCGCGCGCCGGGCGGCAGCTCGGCTGCGGGGCAGACCACATGGCGGCTCATGCGAGGCGATACAATGCCATCGCATTGTCCCTGAAGATCTTGCGGCGCTGCTCTTCTGTCATCGGGAATTTGAACGCGAAGGACGGATTGTCATAGTCCCAGTGCGGATAGTCCGATGAATAGAGCAGCCGGTCCCAACCGATCCAGTCGATGATCTCGACGATGTGGCGCGACTGCGCCGGCTCCTCGATCGGCTGCGTCGTCCACCAGATGTGTTCGCGCAGATATTCCGAGGGACGCCGCTTGAGATGCGCGACCTCCTTGCGGAATTTCTCGAAGTGCTTGTCCATGCGCCAGGCCAGCGCCGGCGCCCAGCCGAAGCCGCCCTCGACCAGCACGACCTTCAGTTTCGGGAAACGCTCGAACACGCCCTCGATGATCAGGCTGCTGGCCAGCGCTTCCATGCAGGCCACGAAGACGTAGTGCTCCTGCAAATAGAACGTCGGCCAGCCGGAGCCAGTGGAAGGATGGCCGCCATTGTAGCCGACCGGATGCAGGCCGATCGGCAGGCCGGCACGCTCCGCCGCCTCATAGATCGGCCAATAGCGCCGATGGCCCAGCGGATCCGACGGCCGCGACGACAGCATGATCTGCACGTAGCGGCGATCGCCGGCGCAACGTTCGATCTCTGCGACCGCCGCCTCGGGAAACTCCTGCGGCACGACGATGCCGGCGCGAAGCCGCGGCTCCTCGCGCACCCAGCGATCGATCTGCCAGTCATTGGTGGCGCGCGACAGCGCCGCCGCAAGACCGGGATTGCGCTCCTCCATGCCGCCCTTGCTGAGCGCCATCAACAGGCCGAACTCGACATTGACGGGATCCAGATGCTGCTTGCGAAGGAGATCGAGATCGGATCCCGCAGGGCCACCGCCTTCAGGAAGCGAATCCGCGCGCATGCCGGCAGCCATCATGCGCGGATACATCAACCCGTTCGGCAGCGCCTGCCGCACATGCACGCCATGGGTCTGGTAGTGCTCGCGCCAGCGCGGCGCGAGATAGGGCAAGAGTTCGGTGGGCGTACGGTGCGCCGGATGGATATCGCAATCGACGATCGCGAGCGTCTGGCGAGACTTCTGTTCGATGAAAGGTGCATTCATCTGACGTTCTCCTTCGTCTGCTCGGCAGCGGGTGCAGTCGCGACCTGCGCCAGACGGGGATAGGTCTGAAGCGCATTCTCGACGAGGATTTTGATGAGCGAGTGCGCCGACAGCCCGTCCGGCAGCACGTCATCGCCGTCGAACTGCCAGTGCGGATAGTCGGTGGAGAACAGCAACACCTGATCGGTACCGATGCGGTCGATCGTTTGCGCAACCGCCGTCGCGTCGGGCGCATCGAACGGCTGGATGGTAAAGCGCAGATGCTCGCGGATGATGTCCGAGGGCCAGCGGTCGATCCAGGGGACTTCCGGTCGCGCGCCGCGCCAGGTCTTGTCGGTGCGCCACACCGTCATCGGCAGCCAGCTCACGCCGGACTCGAGCATCACCACCTTGAGCCGCGGAAAGCGGCGGAATACGCCCTCGGCGACGAGGCTGATGGTCTGGTTGGCGAAGGCCTGGGCCTGCGCCACGTAGTCCTCGAACTGGTAGGACGGCCAGCCCACGATCGTCGGCGCGTAGCGGTAGGTGCTGCCCGCATGCACGGCAATGACGAGCCCATGCCGCTCAGCCGCCTCGTAGAGCGGGAAGAACTCGCGGCGCCCGAGCAGCTTCTCGCCCATCACGGGCAACAGCACCTGCACGAAGCGCTGATCCGGCGCAACACGCTCGATCTCGGCGACGGCCTGTGCCGGATCCTGCGGAGCCACCAGGATCGAGCCACGCAGCCGCGGTTCGCGATCGAGCCATTCGGCGCGGAGCCAGTCGTTCACTGCGCGGCAGATTGCCGCCGCCAGATCATCATTGTAGAGCGCGATCGCACCGTGGATCACATTGGCGATCCCGAAGCCGAGATCGAAGGCGTCGAGAACTTGGGCGCGCAGCGTATCGAGATCGCTTCGCCCGGCCTGCGGCACGCGCCAGTCGGCCCGTGCGCTGATCGGGGCGTTCGGCGGATAGCTCATCATGGCGAACTGCATGCGGTCGATCGCGCGGTTGGTGATCTGATCGCGCCAGTAGTCGTCGAGATAAGGCAGCAACTGCGCCATGCTCGGCATCGGCGGATGCAGATCGCAATCGATCGCCCCTGCAAACGGTATTCTCATCTTCGGCCTCCGTTGCTGCGCGCGAATGCGGCTAGGCTGTTGCCGTCTGGTCAATCTTGCGCGCCGCTGCAGTGTGCTTGCGCTGCGATATTCCCAGCACCAGGACGCAAGCCGCCACCACCAGCGGCGGCAGCGCGGCGAGCAGGAACAGGCTCGAGAACGGCAGGTGCTGCGCGATCAGGATCCCGGCGACCAGCGGTCCGCTGATCGAGCCGATCTTGGCGACCGACAACGCCCAGCCGACGGCCGTCGTGCGGTTGGCGCTGGAATAGAACTGGCCGACCGAGCTGTTCAGGCCCTGGTGACCGCCAACCACGAAGAAGCCGACACACGCCATCGTCGCAAGGTAGGTGCTGTCGCCAAGACCGGCCCAGCCGAGCGAAGCGACCAAGGGTGAGGCAATCAGCGGCACGATCGCAATGGCGATGACGCCGAAACGATCGAGCACGCGGCCGATGGTGAGGCCGCCGACTGCGCCGCCCAGGCTGAACACAGTCAACCCCATGGCGGCTTGCGCGGGCGTATGCCCGGACGCCTCCGCCAGGATCGGCGTCCAGCTATTGAGGAAGAACATCGTGATCGAGCTTGCGATATAGGCCACCCACAGGAACGGCGTGATGACCGCAAGCCGCCCGTCGAACAGTGTCGCGAGTTTCGACAGGAGACCCGTGTCGGCCGTACCGGGCGTAGCTTCATCACGAAGTATGAAGCGCGTCGTTGCCTGCGCCTGGAGTGCGGGCTCGATCCGGTTCAGGATGCGGGCGATTTCTGCAGGCTCGCGATTGCGCACCACGAGGAACTTGATCGATTCCGGAAGCGCGAAATAGCACAGCGCTGCGCCGAGGAGAGGCAGCACGCCGCCGATCCAGAACACGATGGTCCAGCCGAACTGCGGCACGAGACCGGCGGCGATGAAGCCACCGATGCTGCTGCCCGCGACATAGCCGACCATGATGATCGCGACCGCCGTGCCGCGGTACCGGCTCGGCGCATATTCCAGGTTCAGCGCGTAGCACAGCGGCGACAATCCGCCGATGCCGATACCCGCGAGGAAGCGAAGCACGATGAGGCTGGTAATGTCGCTGGCCCACACCGTCGCGAGCGTGAAGCCGCCGAACACCAGCATCGATGCCACGATCGAGAGCCGCCGGCCGATGCGATCGCCGAGCGATCCGAACACGAGGCCGCCGACGAGGATGCCGAAAATGCCGGCGCTGAAGACGACGCCGAGCGCTGCCCGCTCGATGCCCCAGGAGCGGATAATTGACGGCGCGGCGAAGGCCATCGCCTGAAGATCGTAACCGTCCAGGAACATGATCGTCGTCGACAGGATCAGGACGGTGAGGACCAGGCCGTTGCGGCGCTGGCGCTCGATGACGTCGGTGACATCGATGACGTCGGGTGCGCTCATGCTCGTTCCTCCGCGTTGCCGTTCGCTTGTTTTGGTGACGGCTTATCGCGCCAAGGAGCCTATTTCCTTCGAGAACGAGGGAGAATAAGCTATTTCGCGCGATGATCTTTTCCGGATCGGATTAAATGGCGGATAGCCTTTTGAATATGAAGGCGTTTCTGGCGACCGCGCGGGCCGGCAGCTTCTCCGAGGCGGGCCGGCAGCTCGGGGTCGCGCCGTCCGTCATCACCAAGCGGGTCGGTCAACTGGAATGGTCGCTAAAGGCTACGCTGCTGCGACGGAGCACGCGGCGCCTGGCGCTCACCGAGGTCGGTGAACGCTACCTCGATGTCATCCGCCAGATCGTCCGCGAATACGACGAGATGGCCAAGGGGATCATGCGATCGCCGAACGAACTCGAGGGCCAGTTGCGGATAAAGGCGCCGGCATCACCGATGGTCATCGACCTCGCCCAACTGCTGTCGTCGTTTCAGATCAAGTATCCGCGCGTGACTCTCGACGCGGTGCTGGTGGACCGCACGGTCAATCCAGTCGAAGAGGGCTTTGACATCGTGCTCACCATGATGCCGTCGTCCTTCGACGGCGTGCTCGAGGAACCCCTGCACGTCTTCGAACGCGTGCTTTGTGCCGCGCCTTCCTATCTGGCGCGGCGCGGCCATCCCCGGCATGCCCGCGATCTCGTCAATCATGATTGCATCGTGTTTTCGCCGATCGGGCCGGGCTGGACCTTCGAAGGCCGCAACGGCGTGACGACGGTAGCGGTTCGGCCCCACCTCGTGACCAACAACGGCGCGCTCGTGATCGACAGCCTGTGCGCGGGCAGCGGAATTGCGATCGTCTCGCGCACCGCGGCGGCGGAGCGCCTCAAGTCCGGCGCGCTCGTCGAGCTGCTCCCGCAACTCCAGGTCCCTGATCTCTGGCTCAAGGCGCTGGTCCCGGCGACGCGCTCCAATCTTGCGCGTGTGCAGACCCTGCTCGGCTCCATTCGCGATGCCTTCCGGGAAGCCGCGACAGGGGCACCGGCACTCGCGCGGGACGCGGGGTAGCCGCGCTCTCGCCCTTATCAGGGCGAACGATTAGCCTTTCTCTCCCACCATCACATCGATCGCACCCTTCACGATCGCATCGAGCTCCTTGCGCGGGACGCGGGCGCGCGAACGGATGGCGACGGTGTGGATGGTGGCCGAGGCGAGCTGCGCCAGCACGACCGGATCGGCGCTGTCGGGCAGCTCGCCCTTCTCCTTGGCGCGGCGGAAGCAATTGGCAAAAGCCTTGTCGAGCTCGGCGAGGCCGTCCAGCACCATGGCGCGGATCTCGGGATCGCCGACAGCTTCGGATGCCGCGGTCACCACGGTGAAGCAACCGCGCGGACCGGTCTCGCCCGAGAGATAGATGGCGAGCGCGGAGGAGAAGATGCGCTCCAGCCGTTCGCGCAGCGGCAGATCCGCACGAAAGATCTCCACCATCACTGCGCGGGCCTGCTCGCGGTAGCGCTGATAGCTTTTGATGTAGAGCTCACGCTTGTCGCCGAAGGCGCCGTAGAGGCTCGGCCGATTCATGCCGGTAGCCTCGCTGAGATCGTCGAGCGAGGTCGCGGCAAAGCCCTGGGTGCGGAACAGGTCGAGCGCCTTGCCGAGCGCGACATCGGGCTCGTAGGCGCGCGGCCGGCCGCGGCGCTTCTGTGGCTCGGGGGGACCGACAGACGGACCTTTCGATTTTTGTACCATCTCGCAAATAATCCTTGACCGCCTTCATATTATGCGGAACAGTACAAAAATCAATCCGGCCGGGTTGCAAACGCAAGGTCAAACGATACCACGCCCAAGGAGGTACCCCATGGATCTCTATTTCTCGCCGCTCGCCTGCTCGATGGCGACCCGGGTCGCGCTGTATGAAGCCGGCGCCGAGGCGAATTATCTCGAAGTCGATTCACCGACCAAGACCGTGCTGAAGGACGGTTCCGACTTCCGCGCCGTGAATCCGATCGGCCTCGTGCCGACGCTACGCACCGACGAGGGCGTGGTGCTGACGGAGAACGCGGCGATCCTGCAATATGTCGCCGACCGCTTTCCGCAGTCTGGCCTCGGCACCGCGTCCGGCATCGATCGCACGCGGCTGCATCAATGGCTCTGCTTCATCGGCACCGAGTTGCACAAGGGACTGTTCATCCCCGTGCTCGACCGCAAAGCGCCGCAGGAAAGCAAGGCCTATGCGCTGGAGAAGAACCTGTCGCGGCTCGACTATCTCGACAATTACCTGAAGGGCCGCGACTACCTGCTCAATCACTTCACCGTCGCGGATGCCTATCTCGTGACGGTGATCAACTGGACGATGGCGACACCGCCGATCGACCTCGCCAAATGGCCGAACGTGAAGGCCTATTACGAGCGCCTCAAGCAACGCCCGTCGATCGCAAAGGCGATCGCGGAGGAGTTCGAGCTGTACAGGGCTGAGCAGGCGCGACGGAAGGCGGCGGCGTAAGGCGCGTCGATCGACATATCGTCCCGACCACGGCCGGGACGATCACGTGCCGCGGGAAAAATAGCGCCGGTTGCGAAGGAAAGCGATGCTGGTCTCGATGCTGCGCAGTGGATCGGCAGAGACGTCCTGCTCGACGAAGGCGTGCTGCACGCCGCTTGCGGGCATGGCCGCGAATATCCCCGCGAAGTCGATCGTGCCCTGACCAAGCTCGGTGGTCGATCCGTCCTTCGCCATGTCCTTGAGATGAACCAGGCGAAATCGCGATGGATAGGCGTTCAGCACGTCGGCGGCATTGCGACCTCCCCTGGTCGCCCAGTAGACGTCAAGCTCGAGCGTGACGACACGCTCGTCGGTACGGCTGAGCAGAACGTCGTAGGGCTGGATGCCTCCAGCGAGCTCTCGAAACTCGAAATCATGATTGTGATAGGCGAGCGTCAAGCCGGAACCCGCCGCAAGTTCGCCGATCCTGTTCAGATCGTCGCAGATCCGCTTCCAGTCGTCGATCGTCTGTCGCACCGGTGGGTCCAGCCACGGGCAGACGACGAAGCGGCTGTCGAGCGAATGGGCGGTCTCGAAGGATGACGCGGTCTTATCCCGCAGGCCGGCGTAGTCGAGATGCAGCGACGGTGCGGTGAGATCGAGGCTGCGCAAGAGTTCCCGGGTGCGACCCACGTCAGGGCCGAGAATGCCAGCGAACTCCACCTCGCGATAGCCAAGGCGAGCAACCTTGCGGAGGGTGCCCTCGAAATCGCTCTTCAGGAGGTCGCGGACTGTATAGAGCTGGAGACCAATCTTGCGCCCCTCGCCGCCGGATGCCGGGGCAGCTCCCAGCGCCGCCGCGGCAGCGAGGCCTCGAAGGACGTCGCGCCTGCTGACCGGCGGGTTGCCGAGGCGGCGACGCATGGCTATTTCGGCGCCTCGAGGACGATACCGTAACGACGATAGATCCGATCGATCGTGCCGTCGGCACGCAAGCGCTCGATCGCTCCATCGACCGCATCGCGCAACGCGTCGTCCGGGCGAACCATGCCGACGGCGACGTTCCAGTTCAAGTCGGTCACGCTTTCGTCGCGAGCGAGGATCCGAAGCGGCTTCTCCGGATGCGTCAAGTTGAAATAGCTCGCCGCCGTCGGCGTGACCGCCGCGGCGTCCAGTTCATTGTTCGACAGGGCGTCGAGGCTGTCACTCTCGAAGCCGAAAGTCGAAGTCGGCACGCGCCGCTGGCCGATGATCATGGCGGCGACGGAGCTGACCTGCACACCAACTTTGGTATGCTCGTTCAGGCTCTTGAACGAGCTCAGCGTGCTCGAAGATGGCACCGCCAGCGCAACGCCCGTGCGGTAGTACGGTTTCGAGATTCTCAAGCGGGTTTCGCCTTGCGCCTCACGGTCGGCGATGACGTCGAGAAGAACATCACAGGTGGCGCTGCGCATCTGATACTGCGTGATGATCCAGTCGAGCCTGAGCGAGACGCCGAGCTCTCGCGCCAGTGCCTGTCCCAGCTCGACCTGAAATCCCGGCGGATCGCCGGCCTTGCTCGCGAAGGGAAGCGAGTTGGGATGGGCGCACAGCCCGAGCGCGCCGGAGGAGCGGATGGCCTCCAGGGTTCGCGCCTGCGCCGCTGCCGAGAGCGCGACGGCAGCACCGATGATGAGCGAGAGGATCATCTTCATTCCGAAGGCCCCTGTGGATGGATCGGGCTCGTCACGGCTCAGCCCGCGCGCGGTTTAAGGCCGCGAATGTACGTGACGATCTGATCGATCTGCACGTCAGTCAGGGCGCCGTCGAAGGCCGGCATCGCACCTTGCTTGCCGTGCTTGATGCGGTTGCGAATGAAGTCGTCGTCGCGCTGCGTGTTCATGAGCTGCGGTCCCTTGCCGGCGGCCCGGCCGCCGTCGGAGTGACAAAAGCCGCAAGTGCCCGCGAACAACTGTTCGACGTCCAATGTCTCGCTGTCCGGTGCAGGTGTGGGAGATTGCGCCTGCACCGCGGCACACGACAATGAAGCGGCCAGTACTACGACGGGCAATGCGGCAATCCTGTTGGCACACGGCAAGGCGTCGCGCTCCAGTTCCTTACATCGGCACTTCGACAGGCCGGGGAGCAGGCTTGCGCCCGCTCCCCGGCAGTTCGTTTGCACTGAGCCTATTTCAGGCTGTAGACGATCAGCGCGCCGTCGTCGCGCGGCATGCTCTTGTAGACACCGCCGAAGTTCGGCGCATAGTCGTCCGACAACATGCCGCCAAAGCCAGCCGTCACTGCGATGTATTGCTTGCCGCCCGCGGTGTAGCTGATGATGCCGCCCTGGTGACCAGTGCCGTCGGAGTGGTTCCACAACTCGGCCCCGCTCTCGGCATCGTAGGCGTGAAGCATGCCGCGGGAGTCAGGCACGAAGACGAGATTCCCCGCAGTCGACAGCACGCTGCCGAGCGGAGGCTCGGGATAGCGGATTTCCCATTTCTTTGCTCCCGTGATGGGATCGCGCGCGTCGAGGTGTCCATAGATCTCGCCGCCCGGAGGAGGCGCCATCTTGAAATCGGCGCCGATGTTGAGCTGGGCCTGGGGCGTGGTGACCGGAGTCGTCTTCTGGACTTCCAGCGTCATGCACCATTCCTGGCCAAGCTTGTAGTAGAGGCCCGTCTTCGGGTTGTACGAGCCGGCGTTCCAGCTGACGCCGCCGCCGATGTATGGGCACAGCGGCGGTTCGGTGACTTTCCCGACGGCGAAGTCGCGACGGCCGATCAGCTCGCCCGTCTTCGGATCGATGCTCTTGACGAAATTGATGTTCTGGACGAGCGGCCAGACGTTCTTGAGGCCGAGATTGCGGTCGTAGACGAAGACGAAACCGCTCTTGTTCGGATGAACCACGTATTTCTGGCCATCACGCTCGAGCATCACGAACTCACCGACGGCACTGTCGAAGTCCCAGGCGTCGTGCGGCAGTTCCTGATGATAGAACTTCAGCTTGCCACTATCGAGATCGAGACCGATCACCGAGCTCGTATAGAGATTGTCGCCGGGCCGTGCGCCCTGCGTCTTGAAGTCGGCGCCCGACCAGTCATAGAGCGGCGCCGGATTGGCGGTGCCCCACAGGACGGTGTTGGTTTCGGAATCGTAGGTCCCCGGCATCCAGCCGCCACCGCCGCCGGTGCGCCAGGAATCATTGCCCCACGTCTTCATGGCATCGTCGGTGCCGGCGACCGTGAGGAACTCCCACTTCTTCTTGCCCGTCGTGGCGTCCACGGCGAAGATCGGGCCGCGGCCGGGCCACTCACCGCCCTGCGAGCCGATGATCACGGTGCCCTTGGCATAGAGCGGCGCACCGGTGAAGCCGACCGTCAGCTTCTGCGAGTCGATCAGCTTGGTTTCCCAGAGGACCTTGCCTGACTTCGCATCAAGCCCGAACAGGCGACCGTCCATCGTTCCGACGAAGACCTTGCCCTCGCCGAGCGCGACGCCGCGATTATAGGGAGAATGAGTCTGGCGCGCGATCAGCGCCTCGTCGAGCTCGGGGAAATAGGACCAGATCACCTCGCCGGTCGCGCCATTGAGCGCGAATACCCGACTGTAGGACCCCGTGTAGTAGAGCACGCCGTCGGCGGCGACCGGCATGGACTGCAGGCCACGCGTGGAGCGGCCGGGAATATGGATCCAGGCCACACCGAGATTGCCGACATTGCCCGCGTTGATCTGTGACAGCGGGCTGTAGTGATAGGATTTGTAGGACCCGTGATAGGTCAGCCAGTCGTTCTGGCCGGCAGCCTCGATGCGCGCAGTGTCCACGGTTTGAGCCAGGGCCGACGACACGGTGAGTGTCGCACCAACGACAAGAGGCAGACCAGAATAGCACCACCACGTCTTCATGTGCAGTTCCTCCCGCTTTTGTGCTTGTTGACCGCGTTATGCGAACGCCGCCGCGAGGGACATTTGCAGCCCAATATCTGTCGGTTCGTCTCCATCGCAGGATGAGCCGGCAACAGTGTTCCCGCTCGTTCGGCGCGTATCGCCAAATGAGGCGGGATCATTTGTATTGGGTACTGTCCCCTCTCGCTCGCAGAGATAGAGTACGCCGGATCGCGAGGAGTGCAACCAAGGAATGCGCGCGAACGATGAGATGGAATGTCAGTTGCGCTGACTATTTCAGCGATCCCACTCCGCGCTCACAACAGGAACTTGAGCGCTGCTTCACAGCGCTCTTCGACCTTTAGCGTGAGGAGTTCATCCGCGCGGGTGCGTCCGAGATTGACGGCGGCAATCGGAATGTTCCTGCGCGCCGCCATCTGCACGAAGCGAAAGCCGGAATAGACCATCAGCGATGAGCCCACGATCAGCATGGCGTCGGCCTGCTCCAGATGTTCTTGCGCTGTTGCCACGACCTCGCGCGGCACGCTCTCGCCGAAGAACACGACGTCGGGCTTGAGGATGCCGCCGCAGGATTGGCAAGCCGGCACGCTGAACGATGAGAAATCCTCGTGCTCGAGATCGGCATCGCCATCGGGCGCATCCGCGGCATCGAGCGAGAGCCATGCGGCATTCGCGCGGCCGAGGGAGCGCTGGAATGCGTTGCGCGGCGTCTTCTCGCCACAGCCCATGCACCGCACGAGATCGAGCCGGCCGTGCAAATCGATCACCTGGCGATGGCCCGCCGACTGATGCAGCCGGTCGACATTCTGGGTCAGCAGCATCTCGCACTGTCCGTTCGCCTCGAGGCGAGCCAGCGCATGATGCGCGTCGTTCGGCATGGCTTGGCCGAAGCGCCGCCAGCCGATCAGGCTGCGTGCCCAGTATCGCTGCCGCGTGCCCTCTTCGCCCATGAAGGCCTGGTAGTTGACCGGTTGGGTTCGCTTCCAGTTGCCCTGCTTGTCGCGATAATCGGGAATGCCGGAATTGGTGCTGCAGCCTGCCCCGGTCAGAACGAAAAGACGCTGGTGCCGGCCGACGAAATCTTCGAGCGGACGTTTTGCCATGCCTGAGGATGTAGTCCGCTTCGATCGCCTTTGCCAGATGGAGCTGCGCATGACGATGCTGCGCTGCGGCCCCCGCGCCGACGAAATTGTGATTGTCGGCCCTGCCCCGGACGGCCCATGATGAAAGGGCGCCGACCTGCAATGCAATCCGGGGTACCCATGACACCCGTTGCGATTCCGCCCGCCGCCCATCGTCGTCATCAACCCTGGTACAAGATCCTCTACGTCCAGGTGCTGATCGCGATCGCGCTGGGGATCCTGGTCGGCTATTTCAATCCCGACCTCGGCAAGGAGTTGAAGCCGCTGGGTGACGGCTTCATCGCGCTGATCAAGATGATGATCGCGCCGGTGATCTTCTGCACCGTGGTGCATGGCATCTCCTCGATGGGCGACCTCAAGCGGGTCGGCCGGGTCGGGCTGAAGGCGCTAGTCTATTTCGAGACCGTCTCCACCGTGGCGCTCGCGGTCGGCCTGCTCGTCGGCGAGGTGCTCCAGCCGGGGCACGGATTCAACATCGATCCCTCCACGATCGATCCGAAGTCGGTGGCGACCTACGTCACCAAGGCCAAGGAAGAGGGCATCGTCGCCCATCTGATGGCGATCATCCCGGACAGCTATGTCGGCGCGATCGCGCGCGGCGACATCCTCCAGGTGCTGCTGATCTCGATCCTGTCGGGGTTTTCCATCGCGTTCCTCGGCAAGGCCGGCGAGCCGATCGTCGACGCCATCGACAAGGCCGCAAAGATGTTCTTCGGCATCATCCGCATCGTCGTGCGCGTCGCCCCGATCGGCGCGTTCGGCGCGATGGCATTCACCGTGGGGGCCTATGGCCTCGGATCGCTGCTCAACCTCGTGGCGCTGATCGGTACGTTCTATCTCACCAGCATCCTGTTCGTGCTGATCGTGCTCGGCGCGATCGCGCGGGTCGCAGGCTTCTCGATCCTGCGTTTCATCGCCTACATCAAGGACGAGCTCTTGATCGTGCTCGGCACCTCGTCATCGGAAACGGTGCTGCCGCAGATGATCCAGAAGATGGAGCACCTCGGCGCTTCGCGCTCGGTGGTCGGCCTCGTCATTCCGACCGGTTACAGCTTCAACCTCGACGGCACCAACATCTACATGACGCTGGCGACGCTGTTCCTGGCCCAGGCGACCAACACCAACCTCACGATCTGGCAGGAGCTCGGCATTTTGGGCATCGCCATGATCACATCCAAGGGCGCCTCGGGCGTGACCGGCGCCGGCTTCATCACGCTGGCGGCGACGCTCTCCATCGTGCCCGATATCCCTGTGCAGTCGATCGCGATCCTGGTCGGCATCGACAAATTCATGAGCGAGTGCCGCGCGCTGACCAATCTGATCGGCAACGGTGTCGCCTGCGTCGTGATCAGCATGTCCGAGGGCGAACTCGATCGCACCGCGCTGCACGAGACCATGGCCCATCCGCTGGAGATGGGCGAAGCGCTGGAGCCTGGTGGCGGGTCCTGAGACCCAGATCACGATGTGATTTCGGCGAGCCCGTAGATCGCAGCCGCGTTCTCGGCAGACACAAGACCGCTTTCAACGTCGTCCTTGACGGCCGCGCGTTCGCGCTCCCGAGGATCGCCGATGCCGGCACCGCCCGGCGTCAGCACGACGAGGCGATCCTCCGGCGGCACCTGCTGAAAGCCCTTGCCGCGCATCCTCTTGCCGGACTTCAATCCGACATAGCCCGCCTCGCCGTCACGGCCGCCATCGCGGCCGCGCGGCGGATGATCAATGCGGTCGAATGCCGCCAGAATGTCGAACGGCGCGTCGACGCCGCTGCCGACCTCGATGATCTGGCCGAGACCGCCACGGGTGCGGCCCGCGCCGCCGGAATCCGGGCGCAGCTCCTTGCGCCAGAAGATCAGCGGCGTCTGCGTCTCTGCAATCTCGACCGGCGTGCCGCGCACGCCGCTGGGATAGGCGGTCGCCGACAGCCCGTCCTTGGCAAAACGCGCGCCAGTGCCGCCATTGCTGGTCACCGCCATCGAGAACCCGTAATTTCCGCCAGCGCCGGAACGCGTCTGTCCGCGCACGTTGAGATTCCACAGGCATGAGGTGCCTTCGGCCGGCACGCGCTCCGGGATGATCTGGCGCAGGCAACCGAACACGACGTCGGGCAGCATCTGGCCGATCACGTGGCGCGAAGCCACCGGCGCAGGTTTTGGCGCATTGAGGATCGCGCCTGATGGCGCCGACACAGTCAGCGGCGAGAGCGATCCGGCATTGTTGGGGATCTCCGAGGCAACGACGCAGCCAAGGCCGAACACAGTGTAGGCGGTGGTGTAGGAGAGCGGCACGTTGATGCCGAACTTCGAGGCCGGCGAAGTGCCGGTGAAATCGACGTGAATGCCGCTCTCCGAGATCGTCAGTATTGCCGATAGCGCCACCGGCGCATCATAGCCGTCGACGATCATGGTGTTGCGCCAGCTTCCCTTCGGCAGCTTTGCGATCTCGGCAAGCACGGCCTCGCGTGAGCGCTCGCAGATGTAGTCGCCAAGTTCATCGAGCGTGTCGATGCCGAACTCGGTCATCATCTCGACCAGGCGCTCGCAGCCGACATCGTTGCAGCCGGCGAGCGAATAGGTGTCGCCCTCAGTGTCGATCGGCAGCCGCGTGTTGGTGCGGATCATCGCCATCAGCGTCTCGTTGACGACGCCCTGGTCGATCAGCTTCAGCATGGGGATGTACAGCCCCTCCATGAAGACGTCGGTCGCGTCAGGCCCGAAGCCGATGCCTCCGATGTCCATCAGATGGCTGGTGCAGGAGAACAGCGCGACCAGCTTGCCGTTCTTGAAGCAGGGCGTGGTGACGACGAAGTCGTTGAGGTGGCCGGTGCCCATCCAGGGATCGTTGGTGATGTAGGCGTCGCCCTCCTTCATCGTCTCCAGCGGAAAATGCGCGATGAAGTGCTTGACCGATTCCGCCATCGAGTTGACGTGACCCGGCGTGCCCGTCACGGCCTGCGCCAGCATGCGGCCGCTAAGATCGAACACGCCGGCGGAGAGATCGCCGCATTCGCGCACGATCGGGCTGAAGGCGGTGCGCAGCAGCACCTGCGCCTGCTCCTCGACCACCGCGATCAATCGGTGCCACATGATCTGAAGATCAATCAGGCTTGTGCTTGCATTATCCATGATCACGCCGCCTTTCGTTCCATGACGATGCTGCCGACACCGTCGATGTGGGCGTCAAAGCTCGTCGAGACGAATGTCGAGGTCTCGTCTTCCGCGATCACGGCAGGGCCGGCGATGGTCGCCCCTAGCTCCATGTCCTCGCGGCGGTACAAGGGAATTTCGACCAGGCGCCCCGCCCTTCCGTCGTAGAATTTGCGGCTCCCGGATGCTTTGCCGGCCGGCTTGCGCGCGACGCCATCGACGACTGGTGGATTGCGCGGCTCGGTGGTCGCAAGCACCGACCAGCTCAGCACCTCGATCGCAGCGCCCGGGATCGGGCGCTCGAACATCGCGGCATAATCCGCCTCGAAGGTTTTTCGCAAGCCGGCGAGATCGGCCGCGGTCAACGGCCGGTTCGGCAGTTCGACCGTGATCTCGTGGCCCTGGCCGACATAGCGCATGAAGGCGGCGCGGCGCTCGCGCACCGGCGCGCCGGCAGCGCCGGGCTCGACCAGCGCCCGCGCCTCGGTCGCCATCTCCTGCAGGAGGCTCGAGACCGCCGCGGTATCGAAATCGTCGAGCCGGACATGTCGGCTGCGCACCAGCTCATAGGCAATGGGTGCGGCCAGAAATCCGACGGCCGAGCCGACGCCGGCGTTGGACGGCACGATCACCCGGGAGACACCGATCTTCTCGGCAACGCGCGCCGCATGCAGCGGCGCGGCGCCGCCGAAGGCGATCAGCGTATGCTGGCCGGCCACGGCGCCACGCTCGACCGCATGCACGCGCGCCGCGCTCGCCATGTTCTCGCAGACGACCTCGTGCACTGCGTAGGCGGCATTCTCCGCTGACAGGCCCAAGGCCTCGCCGACATCGTGCAGCAACGCCTGTTTCGATAGCTCGGGATCGAGCTTGATCGTGCCGCCGGCAAAGGCGTCGGGATCGATCATGCCGAGCGCGACGTCCGCATCGGTCACCGCGGGACGCGTGCCGCCGCGGCCATAGCAGGCCGGGCCCGGCTCAGATGATGCGCTCTCGGGACCGACGGTGACGCGCTTCATGGCATCGATCCGCGCGATCGAGCCGCCGCCGGCGCCAATCTCGACCATCTCGATCACGGGAATGCGCACTGGCAGGCCCGAACCTTTCAAAAAGCGCGCGGCGCGATCGACCTCGAACACCCGCGAGGTCTCCGGCTGATACTTCTCGATCAGGCAGATTTTTGCCGTGGTGCCACCCATGTCGAAGGAGAGCACCTTGCTCTCGCCAAGTCGTGCCGCGATCTGCGCTGCGAAGATCGCGCCGCCGGCAGGACCGGATTCGACGAGACGCACCGGAAAGCGCCGCGCCGTCTCGATCGAGGTGACGCCGCCGCCGGAGGTCACGAGATAGATCGCGCCGCGAAACTGCTCGACCGCCAGCGCCTCGGCCATGCGCGCGAGGTAGCCGTCGATCAAAGGCTGCACATAGGCATTGGCGACCGCGGTCGAGGTGCGCTCATACTCGCGGATCTCGGGGCAGACCGCCGAAGACATCGTCACGGAGATGCCGGGCATTTCCTGCTCGAGAATCGCGGCCGTGCGCCGCTCATGCTCGGGATTGGCGTAGGAGTGCAGGAAGGCGATCGCGACGCTCTCGACCTTCAGCGCACGCAATTTCGGCCCCAGCGCACGCACCGCAGCCTCATCCAGCGGCAGCCGCACCGCGCCATGCGCATCGACGCGCTCGGGAACGGTGAAGCGCAGCGAACGCGGCGCCAGCGGTTTCGGCTTGTCGATGGTCAGATCGTATTGATCATAGCGGCTCTCGGTGCCGATATCGAGCACGTCGCGAAAGCCTTCGGTGGCGATCAGCGCTGTCTTGGCGCCGCGGCGCTCGATGATGGCGTTGGTCGCCAGCGTCGTGCCGTGAATGAACACGTCGATATCGCTGATATGCGCATGCGCGTCGGTGAGAATGAGACGGATGCCGTCGAGCACCGCCTGCTCGGGACGCGTCGGCGTCGTCAGCACCTTGCGCGTCCTGCGATCCTGTCCCACATCCAGCACGATATCGGTGAACGTTCCTCCGATATCGACGGCAAGCCGCACTTCGGCTCCCTCACGCATTCCAGATGTCTCCGTGCTGATCGACAGGCTCAAGTGTTGAGCAATTTGTATGCCATCGACTCGACCGATGGCAATGCGCTCTGCGATTTTGCCGGACACCTATGCGATAGCCAAGGATGCGCGCGGCTCAGCCGTTGAATGCCGCCTGCGCCTCCGGCAGATCCCAGATCTTCCCGATCGCGGCTGCGCCTTGCGCGGTGATCGCGGCCTCATTGCCATGAACGTAGCGGCCAGCATCGATGAGCACGCGACCGTCGACCACGACCTGGTCGATATTGGCGCGGTTGGCGAGCGCGACCAATGCACGCCTGACATCGAAGAGCGGCTGCAAATGCGGGTGGGTGAGATCGACGACGGTGAGATCGGCGGTCGCGTCCGGCGCAATCCGGCCGAGATCGGGCCGCTTGATGATGTCGGCAGCGGTTGCCGTGATCGACTCGATCAGCTCGGGAGAATTCGCGACATCGGCGCGTTGCGACGACGTCTTGGAGATGAGCGAGGCGGCGTTGAGTTCGCCAAGCAGGTCCATGTTATAGCCGTCGGTGCCGACCACGGTGCGGACGCCATGGCTGGCGAAGCGGCTGAATGCCGCAGTCACGCCGGCGCGCGCGAACACGCGTGGGCAGTTCAGCACGGTCGCGCCGCGCGCGGCCATCAGCTTGAGGTCGTCATCGGTGCTGGTGATGCAGTGCGCGGCCAAAAGATCGGGCGCGAGCAGCCCCAACCAGTCCAGATATTCCGCCGGCGTGCGCCCGCCATAGCGCTTGCCGATGGTCTCGACCTCGGCGCGGCTCTGGGCCAGGTGGGTCGTGATGGGAACACCAAGCTCGCGCGCCCTTGCAGCACAGGCTTTCAGCAGATCGGGCCCGCAGGTGTCGGTCGCGTGCGGGCTCATCGCAAGGCCAATGCGCCCCTCGCCACGGCCGTTCCAGCGCTGATAGAGCGCGTCCCAGGTCGCCATATCAGCCGCCCCGTCGTCGCCGGCATAACGGACCACACCGTCGGGACCGGCCTTGGCGTCCGATGTCGAAAACAGGTAGGGTGCGCCGTAGAACCGGATGCCCATCTCCTCGGCGGCATCGAACATCTCCGGAATGGAGTTGCGGAACGGCTCCATCACGGTGGTGGCGCCGCCCTTCAGGAGCTGGAGAATGCCGAGCCGCGCGACGGCCAGACGCTCTTCCGGCGACAACAGGTCGGCGCCGCGCTTGGTTAGCGGCAGGAGCACGGTGTAGACGATGCTCTGATTGTTGCGACGGCCGTTGCCGTCCTCGGTGTGGCTGCGCGCCACCGCTTCACTGAAGCAGTGATTATGCAGGTTCAACAGGCCCGGCAGGATGAAACGGCCAGGACGGTCATAGACCTGATCGGCGCTCGGCTTGTCGCGCGTCACCGTGGCGATCCTCTTGCCCTCGACCAGGACCCAATGATCGCGCAAGACATCCTGCGCGCCGTCCTTGCGTGCCAAGACATAGCTGCCGAAGATCGCGATCGTGCTCATGCGGGGCGTACGTTCCAGAAGACGGCGGTGCCGTCGAGAATGCCGGTGATGTTCTTGCGGTAGGCGGTCGGCTGCTTGTACAGGCCGATCGGCAAATAAGGGATTTCCTCGAAGGCCAGCGCCTGGATCTGGCGGCAGATGCGCTGCTGCTCGGCGAGCTCAGAGGCAGCAAGCCACGCGCTGCGAAGAGCGCCCATCTTCTCGCTCTTGTACCAGCCGGCGACCTTGCCTTCGCCGCGCAAATTGGTATTCCCCGCCGGATTGAGCCAGTCGATGCCTTGCCAGTTGCCAACCGCAGCACTCCAGCCGCCCTGCGGAAGCGGCTCCTTCTTCAACTGCCGTTGCAGCACGACTGCGAAATCGAGCGCAGCGTATTCGACGTTCATGCCAGCCTTGCGCAACGTGTCGGCGGCGATCTCACCGAGGGGACGCTGCGCGAGCGAATTGGTTGGCACAAGCAGCACGATCTTCTCGCCATTGTAGCCGGCGGCCTTCAGCTCCGCCTTGACCTTGGCGTAGTCGCGCGGACCGCGGAAGACGTCGAGCCCGACCTCGCTCGCCATCGGCGTGCCAGGAGCAAAGAAGCCGATCGGCGACACCTGATAGGCCGGATCGATACCCGCAACCGCCGTCATGAACGACGACTGGTCGATCGCGCCCAGCAATGCGCGGCGAACCGCGGGATTGTCGAACGGCGGCTGGAGATGATTGAGCCGCAGCATGCAGGTGTAGCCACGCGGATCAAGCACGCGCGTTTCGATGTCGCCCGCCGCCTTGATCACCGGCAACAGATCGTGCGGCGTCGTTTCCTGCCAATCCTGCTCGCCGGTCTGGAGCGCCGCGACGCCGGTGCCGGCGTCCGGCGTCGTGGTCCAGACCACGCGGTCGTAGTGCACGATCTTGGGGCCGGCGGTCCAATCCGGCTTGCCGTCGCTGCGCGGCTGGTAGCGGTCGAACCGGGCATAGGCGTTGCGCGCGCCCTGTACGCGCTCGTCGGCGAGATAGCGGAACGGCCCACTGCCGATCACCTCCGTCAACGGCTTGAACGGATCCTGGCTCGCCAGACGCTCCGGCATCATGAAGCAGGCGTTGATCGCGGCCTTGCCGAGCGCTTGCGGCAATAGCGGAAACGGATGCTTGAGACGGAAGCAGATGGTACGGTCGTCGGCAGCCGACAGCTCCTCGGTCGCCTCCATCAGCTCGCCGCCAAAGCCGTCACGCGCCGCCCACCGGCGGATGCTCGCGACGCAATCGCGCGCCAGCACGCGCTCGCCATCGTGCCAGAGCAGGCCGTCGCGCAAAGTCAGGTCCCACTGGAGCCCGTCATTGGAGATGACATGACCCGACAGCATCTGCGGCGAGACCTGGAGCGAGGCGCTCATGCCGTAGAGCGTGTCGTAGACCATGAAGCCGTGGTTGCGCGACACCTGCGCGGTCGAATAGATCGGGTCGACGAAGGCGAGATCGATCACCGGGATGAAGCGCAGCGTGGTCTGCTCCTCGGCGCGCAAGATCCCCGGCAGCGACAGTGCCGGTGCTGCGGCTGCGGCCTTGAGCAGGGAGCGGCGAGAGATCGGCATCGAACAAGACTCCTATGACGCAAGACGCGCGAGACGGCCGATCGGCGCGCCCTGCACCTCATCGTCGCGCATGACGGCGTGGCCGCGCACGATGGTGGCAACGGGCCAGCCCGTGATCTTCTTGCCCGCGAACGGTGTCCAGCCACAGGGAGAGACGATCCAGGAATCCTCGATGGTGCGCTTCGCCTTCATGTCGACCAGCGTGAAATCGGCGTCGTAACCTGCAGCCAGCCGTCCCTTCCCGACGAGGCCGTAGACCCGCGCAGGCCCGGCGGCCATCAGATCGACCATCCGCGACAGCGAGAGCCGGCCGGCATTGACGTGATCGAGCATGACTGGAACGAGTGTCTGCACACCGGTCAGTCCCGCCGGGCAATCCGGCCAGGGCAGTTCCTTGGCGGCGCGCGAATGCGGCGCGTGATCGCTGCCGATGGTGTCGGCGATGCCGTCGCGCACGGCGGCCCAACTCGCCTCTCGATGCCGCTCGCCGCGGATCGGCGGGTTCATCACGCCAAATCCCTTCAGCGCATCGTAGCATTCCGGCGCCACCTGCGTCAGATGGTTGACCAGCACCTCCACGGTCGCGACATCGCGATAGTCGCGCAAATAGTTCAGCTCCTCCGCCGTGGAGACATGGAGGATGTGCGCCGGACGACCGGTCTTGCGCGCCAGCGCCATCAGGCGGCGGGTACCGAGGAAGGCGCATTCCTCGTCGCGCCACTCCATGTGCGAGCGATGCGGCATGCCGCGCGAAAACATCGGCTTGCGCGCCTGGAGGCGATATTCGTCCTCGCTGTGATAGGCGATGCGGCGACGCCCTGCTCGCATCAACTTTTCCAGATGCTCGTCGTCCTCGACCAGCAGCGACGCCGTGGACGAGCCGGCGAACACCTTGATGGCGCATACGCCGGTCTCGCTTTCGAGATGCGCGAGCTCGCCGATATTGGTTTTGGCGCCGGCGATGTAGAGACCGATGTCGCAATAACTCTGCGCTTCCGCGTAACCGCGTTTCCAGTCGAGCCGCTCCTGATCGACGATCGGCGGATTGGTGTTGGGCATGTCGAACAGCGTGGCGATGCCGCCGAGCACGGCGGCACGCGTGCCGGTGCCGAGTGTCTCCACCGTCGCGTCACCAGGATCGCGCAGATGGACGTGGCTGTCGATCAGGCCCGGCAGGACGTGAAGGCCGCTGGCGTCGATGGCCTGATCGGCCGTGTCGGCCGGAGTCGCGGATAGCGTCGCAATGCGCCCGCCGGAGATGCCGACGTGGGCTGCGTCCTCGCCCCAGGGCGTGACGCAGGTGCCGTTCCGGATCAGGAGATCAAAATGCATCGTTCGCCCTTCATGCTTGCAACAACACCGCGCCGATCGCCGCAGCGACCGCCTGCTGCGCCGGCTCGACCACGGGAACGCCGATCGCGTCCTCGATCGCGGCGCGATGCGAGGCCATGCCTGCGCAACCCATCACGACGACATCGGCGTGGACTTGCATGACAAGCGCGCGGCCCGCCTCGATCAGGCGTCCACGGATATCGGCGCTCGCCGTTTCCGCCGCGCTCGCGCCGACCGACCAGCTTCCGGCATAGCGACCGTCCACCCCCATCTGCCGCACCATGCGCTGCTGGCGGCGAATGCTTTGCGGCGATAGCGCGATGATGCCAAAGCGCTCGCCGAGCGTCAGCGCGTGCAAGATGCCCCATTCGGCAATGCCCATCACCGGGCGGCCGCCGGCCGCCTCGCGCACCGCGTGCAGGCCGGGATCGCTGAAGCAGGCAAGCACGAAGGCATCGGCATCCTCGCGCGCGACGCGATTGACGAGCGGCATCACGACACTGTCGGCGTCGCGCTGCGAGGTGATGCTGGGCGGGCCTTCGGGCAAGCCCACCACCACGATCTCGGGCCCGCCGGGAATCCGCAGTGGCGCGACGGCTTCGTCGATCGCCGCCGTGACCGCCGCGGACGAGTTCGGGTTGATCGTGAGGATGCGACGGCGGGTCATGCTTGGCTCAACGCTTGGCAGCCTCATGGCGCTGGAAGTTGGCGGCGATGGCCTCGCCGGTCGTGATCCAGAGGTCCGGACAGGATTTTGCGTAGGTCAAAAATTCGCGCAACAGACGAAGTCGCATGGGACGTCCGCTGCATTGCGGATGCAGCACGGTGGTGACCATCGCGCCCCAGTCGCGGATCTCGTCGAGCTCGTCCTTCCAGATCGAGAGCACGTGCTCCTTGGGGAAGATCGGCCGCGGGCTGAAGCGGGCGGAAAGGCCATGCATCCAGTCATCATAGCTCGCGGTCACCGGCAGCTCGATCGTGCCCGGTTTACCGTCGGACAGACGGTGACGATAGGGCCGCACATCGTCGCGGAACGAGGACGTATAGACGATGCCGTGGCGCACGAGCGCTGCGCGCAGCTCCTCGGTGAACTCGCCATAGGGCGCGCGGTAGCCGATCGGCCTGACGCCGAGCCGGCGCTTCAGTGCGTCAAAACCGCGCTCGAGCTCCTCCTCGATCCAGGGATCGCCGGGATCGGGCAAAAGGTGATGATAGCCGTGATGGCCGATCTCGTGGCCGGCCTTGAGAATGGATTCGGCCATCGCCGGATGCGCATCGACCGACCATCCCGTGACGAAGAAGGTCGCCTTGAGATCGAGCTGATCGAGCAGCTCCAGCAGCTTCGGCGTGCCGACGCGCGCCTCAAAGCCGCCATAGCTCATAGTGATCAGGCGCTGTGCGTGAAGCGCATCCTTGCTGGTCCATGCGCTCTCGGCGTCTACGTCGAACGACAGGAACATCGCCGACGTATAGGGTTTTGGCCAGGGATAGTGGGGCGCAGGGTCCGCGGTGTTTGCCGGGATGAGCGGGATGCTCTGAAGTGCCTTACTGTCCAGCATTGATGGTCGCCTTCTCTATTCCGTTGTCGTTCAATTTCCATTTCGCCAGCAGCGCACGATAGGTGCCATCAGCGATCAGCGCATCGATGGCCTCGACCATCGCCTGCTGAAGCGCCTTTTCCTTGACCGGCAGCGCGATGCCCGTGAACTGCGTCGCGAAGGCGTCGCCGACCGGCGCATAGATGCCGGGCTCCAGGTCCATGATATAGGGCAGCGTCTCGTTGCCCTGCACGGCGGCGTCGATGCGGCCCTGCCTGAGCTGCGTGCGCGCATCGGCCGAGCCGTCGGTGCCGACGAACTGGATCTGGTTGCCGCCGCAATTCTTCTCGCTCCACGCCGCGATCTCGGCCGGGAACATGGTGCGGCGGCTGGCGCCAACCTTCTTGCCGCACAGCGCGGCCATGTCCTTGAACTCGGCTGCGCGGGATTGCTGCACGAAGAATTTCGGACCGCTGCGCAAGTAATCGACGAAGGACGCGATCTCGTGCCGACTCGCATAATCGGTGAAACCCGACAGGATCGCGTCCACCCGGCCTGTCGAGATCGACGGCATGAACTCGGCGAAACTGGTCTCCTGCCATTCGACCTTGACGCCGAGCTTGCGACCGAGCGCCTCGCCGAGATCGATGTCGAAGCCGGACAGCGCGTTGGTGGCGGGATCTCGGAACTCCATTGGCGGATAGTTCGGCACCAGCGCGACCTTGATGCTGCCTCGTTTGGCGATCTCGGCCGGCAGCTCGATCGCCATCACTGATGCCGTTGTCGCACAAACCAATGCCGCCGCAACCAACACTCTCATCATCGAAACGCCCCCATTCAGATCACCGCGGAAAGAAAAGCCTTGGTACGCGCCTCGCGCGGCGCGCCGAGCACGTCGGATGCCGTCCCGGATTCGACGATCGCACCCTGGTCCATATAGACGACGCGGTCGGCGACCTCGCGGGCGAAGCCGAGCTCATGCGTCACCACCATCATGGTCATGCCGCTTTGCGCGAGCTTCTTCATCACAGCGAGCACCTCGCCGACGAGCTCGGGATCGAGCGCGCTGGTCGGCTCGTCGAACAGCATCAGCATTGGTTTCATCGCGAGCGCCCGCGCGATCGCGACACGCTGCTGCTGGCCGCCCGAGAGCTGCGCGGGATAAGAATCAGCTTTGGTCGCAAGGCCGACACGCCTGAGGAGCTCGATGGCTTCACCGCGCACCTCGTCGGATTTCCTGCCCTGCACCTGCACCGGGCCTTCGGTGATGTTCTCCAGCGCGGTCTTGTGCGGGAACAGGTTGAAGCGCTGGAACACCATGCCGGTCTTCAGCCGTTGCCGCGCGATCTGCCGCTCGGTCAGGCGATAGAGCCGCCCGCCCTCCTCGCGCACGCCGAGCAGCTCGCCATCGAGCCAGATGCCGCCACTGTCGATCGTCGTGAGCTGGTTGACGCAGCGGAGCAGCGTGGTCTTGCCCGAGCCGGACGCGCCGATCAGGCACATCACCTCGCCGGGCCACACGTCGAGCGAGACGCTTCTGAGAGCCTGGAACTCTCCAAAATGCTTGCTAACGGAGCGGATCGCGACGAGGGGCTTTGTCATCGGGCAAACCGCAATGTGCCGCGGGCAAAGCGTCGCTCGAGCAGCATCTGGAGCGGCGTCAGGATCGACACCACCAGGAGGTACCAGAGCCCGGCGACGATCAGCAGCTCGATCACGCGCGAGTTGGCGTAGTAGATGTTTTCCGCGTTGTGCAGCACCTCCGGATACTGGATGACGCTGGCGAGCGAGGTCGCCTTGACGAGGCCGATGAACTCGTTGCCGATCGGCGGAATCACGACCCGCATCGCCTGCGGTAAGATGATCCGGCGCAGCGCGCGCAAGCGCCCCATGCCGATCGCCTGCGCCGCCTCATATTGCCCGATGTCGACCGACAACATGCCGGCGCGCATCACCTCGGAGGTGTAGGCGCCCTGGTTGATGCCGAGCCCGAGCAGTGCCGCAAGGAACGGCGTCATGACATCGACCGCGCGGGCGCTCCACAGGCCGGGAATGCCGATGGTCGGAAACACCAGTGCAAGATTGAACCACAACAGCAGTTGCAGGATCAGCGGCGTGCCGCGGAACAGCCAGGTGTAGCCGGCAGCCACGGACTTCAGCACCGGATTCGGCGACAGCCGCATGATCGCCACGACCACGCCGAGGACAATACCGAGCGCCATCGCGAGCACGGCCATCACCATGGTATTGACGATGCCCTCGATGATCACTTTCGCCGTCAGGAAGCGGCTGACATAGGACCATTCGATCTGGCCGCCCGCGAAGGCGCGGCCAATGGCAGCCAGCACCAGAACGATCAGCGCCGCGCTGAGCCAGCGAAACCAGTGCGGCTCGCGCGCGACGTGCAGCCCGGACAGGTCGGGAAATCCCTCCGCGAGTGCGGGCGCGGCCTTCATTGCGGCGCCGCGTTCATCAAGGGCTTCTCGACGGCGTTCGCGCCCAATCCCCATTTGTCGAGAATAGCCTTGTAGGATCCATCGGCGATCATGGCGGCGAGCTTGTCCGTCACCACCTCGCGCAGGGCCGCATCATCCTTGCGGAACATGACGCCCTGAAAACCCTTGGCGAAGGGCTCGCCGACAACGCGGTACTTGCTGGCCTCCTGCGATTGCGCATAGGGCAAGGTCTCGCTGCCCTGCACGGCGGCGTCGATGCGGCCCTGCTTGAGCTGGTTGCGGACGTCGATCGAGTTCTCGCCGGGAACGTACTGGATGCCCGGCTTGCCGGCCGCCTCGCAATTCTGCTTGCTCCACTTCTCGATCTCGACCGGGAAGCTGGTGCTGCGCGTGGTGCCGACCTTCTTGCCGCAGAGATCGGTCGCGGCTTTCGCCTCGCTCTCGGCCATGACGAAGAACTGCGGGCCCGTGGTGAGATAGTCGACGAAATCCGCGGTCTCGCGCCGCGAGGCGCGATCCGAGATACCGCTGATGATAAAATCGGCGCGCTTGGTCTGGAGCGAGGGGATCAGCTCGGCAAACGGCGTTTCGCTCCAGACGATCTTGAGGCCGCCGAGCCGCTTGGCGAGCTCGTTCGCAAGATCGATGTCGAGCCCGACGAGTTCACCCGTCGCGGGATCGCGATATTCCATCGGCGCGTAGGTCGAGTTGACCGTGAGCTTCAACGTGCCTGCCTGCTTGATCTCCGCCGGAAGCTCGGCCGCCTGCGCGGACGTCACGGCGGCCAACGCTGCGGTCTTCAGGAAGTGCGAGAGGCGTGTCATGTCAGCTCCTTCCAACGCCGCAATCGGCTGTCTGATTGTTAGTCCGCGTCGAGAACGGCCGGCTCGATGACGCCAGCGCGTTCGGTGATCACCCTGTATTGCTCCGGCCGCCGGTGGGCGGCGAAGTTGAACATCTTGTCCTTGCCCTGACGGCAGAGGTCGAGATCGATGTCGGCGACGATCACCTCATCGGTCAGCGTCTCGGCCTGAGCGACGATGCGGCCGTTGGGATCGACGATGCAGGAGCCGCCGATCAATCCGGAGCCGTCCTCCTCGCCCGCCTTTGCTACCGAGATCGCCCAGGTCGCGTTCATGTAGGCGTTGGCCTGCGTCACCAGCGTCGAGTGGAAGGTGCGAAGGCTCGCGTCTTCCGTCGTGCCGCCATTGGGATCATAGGCCGCCGAATTGTAGCCGATGCAGACGAGCTCGACGCCTTGCAGACCGAGCACGCGCCAGGATTCCGGCCAGCGCCGGTCGTTGCAGATCATCATGCCCATGATCGCGTGGGCCCAGGCCGAGCCGGCGCGGAAGGCTGGAAAGCCGAGATCGCCATATTCGAAATAGCGCTTCTCGAGCTGCTGATAGCGCGCGCCCGGCCGCGGCTCGACCGAGCCCGGCAGATGCACCTTGCGATAGCGGCCGAGAATCTCGCCGTCGCGATCGACCAGGATGGAGCAATTGTAGCGGCGGCCGTCTGCTGTCAGCTCGGCATAACCGACATAGAAGCCGACGCGGAGCGCATGCGCGCGTTCGAACAGCCTTGCGACGGCCGGGTTCGGCATGCCGCGCTCGAAATAGTGGTCAAGCGCCGCGCCTTCGAGCAGCCAGCGCGGAAAGAAGGTGGTGAAGGCAAGCTCAGGAAATACCACGAGGCTGGCGCCACGCGCGGCCGCCTCCTCCAGCAGCTTCAGCATCCGGTCAAGCGTATGCGCGCGCGTATCGGCTTTTTGCGTCGGCCCCATCTGGGCGGCGGCGGCGCGAAGGACACGAACCAAGACTGCCTCCAATCTGTGCGCGCTGCTGCCTCATTGGGCGAAAGAACTCTTTGATCCAGCGTGCAAATCCGCGGCCATTACGCGGAAACGGGAGTTGAAAAGCAATTCATTGTGCTATGATATTTTGGCCGAGAGTATAATCAGGACTTATATGAACCTGCGCCAGCTCGAGATCCTGCGTGCCGTCATTCGCCACCGCACCACGGTCGCGGCGGCGGACGAGCTGGCGCTCTCGCAACCCGCGGTCAGCAACGCACTGAAGACGATGGAGGCGCAGGCGGGCTTTGCGCTGTTCGAGCGCGTCAACAACCGCCTGTTCCCGACCGCAGAAGCGATGGCGCTCTACAAGGAGAGCGAGGCGATCTTCGCGCTCCATGCCAAGCTCGAAAGCCGTGTGCGCGATCTGCGGGAGAACCGCTCGGGGCATCTGTCGCTCGTGGCGACGCCGCCGCTCGCCTACAGCATCATTCCCTCTGCCCTGTCCGGCTTCCTGCGCCGCCGTCCGGAGACGCGGGTCTTTTTCGACGTTCGTCGCTACGAGGGTATCATCGAGGGCGTGCTGAGCCATGTCGCCGAGCTCGGTTTCGCGCTTGGTCTCACCCACCATCCCGGCATCGCTCATGAGGTGGTGCATACCGGGGAGATGGTTTGCGTCCTACCGCCAACGCATCCGCTCGCCGCGCAGCCGGTCGTCTCCGCCTCCGATCTCGTCGGCCTGCCCTTCATCGGGCTCGAACGCGGCACCCGGCTGGGCGAAGACGTGCGCGACAGTTTTGCCCGTGCAGGCGCGCCATTCCAGCCGACCGTCGAGGTGCGCTACTGCAACACGGCCTGCGTGCTCGCGGCCGCCGGCGTCGGCGCGGCGGTGGTCGATCCATTTTCGCCGCGGCAGAACGGCGGCAACGGCCTGGTCGTGCGGACATTCGCGCCGTCGACGCGCGCGGTCGCCTACATGCTGTGGTCGGAAGCAGAGCCGCTGTCGCGCCTGGCGAAGGCCTTCCTCAATGAAGTCCGCAAGGAGAGCAGGCTTCTGGAGAGCGGAACACAACAGGAGGCAAGGCGCGACTGAGCTTGCGCAGGCACGCACAATCTCTTAACCGAGGAACACATGGCACGCATCACCATCATCGAGACGGGAGCCGTCCCTCGCAAATATCGCGAACGCCACGGCTCCTTTCCGGACATGTTCGAACACATGATCCGCACTGAGGATCCTTCTGCTGCGTTCGACGTCGTCAGCATTCCCGATGGCGAGGCGCTTCCTGACCCGCACCAGTTGGAGGCGATCCTGATCACCGGCGCGGCGGCCGGCGTCTACGACGGGCTCGACTGGATCGCGCCGCTCGAAGAATTCGTGCGCAGCGCCCATGCCAACGAGACGCCGATGGTCGGGGTCTGCTTCGGGCACCAACTGATCGCGCAGGCACTCGGCGGCGTGGTCCGCAAATCGGACAAGGGCTGGGGCATCGGCCGGCACGTCTATCAGGTGGCGCCTGATAACGGCGTCATCGGCGGCGAGCAGCTCGCCATCGCCTGCTCGCACCAGGACCAGGTCATCGAGCCACCGCGGGACGCGCGGACGATCCTGTACTCGGAATTCGCACCGCGCGCCGGCCTGCTCTACGCCAACGGCACGACGCTCTCGGTGCAGCCGCATCCGGAATTCGACGCGGGCTTCGCGCAAGTCTGCTGCGCGCTCCGCGAAGGCCATGCGCCGGACGACGTCGTCGCCACCGCGAAAGCCTCGTTGGCCGAGCCGCTGGACAGCGCGAAACTGGGCGGCGCGATCGCGAGGTTTCTGACCCGAAAGTCCATCTCCTCATCCTCAGGAGCGCGCACTTACGCGCGTCGCGGAGGATAGAGACCGAGATGCAGCGGCGGAGGCCTTCATGGTTCGAGACGCCGCTTCGCGGCTCCTCACCATGAGGGGCAATGGTATTCCTGGAAGCTAGAACGGACTGTCGCCCAGCCCCGCCACATCCGCAGGCCTTGGCCCCGGCGCGGGCCAGTGGAAGCGACGATCCCCCTCCGCGATCGCGATGTCGTTGATCGACGCCTCGCGCCGATTCATCAATCCGTGCTCGTCGAACTCCCACTGCTCGTTGCCGTAGGAGCGATACCACTGGCCGCTCGCATCGTGCCATTCGTACTGGAAGCGCACAGCGATGCGGTTGCCGTCGAAAGCCCAGAGATCCTTGATCAGGCGGTAGTCGAGCTCCTTTGCCCATTTGCGGGTGAGAAACGCCACGATCGCCTCGCGCCCGTGAAAGACTTCCGAGCGATTGCGCCAGCGGCTGTCCTCGGTATAGGCGAGCGCGACGCGCTGCGGATCGCGCGAATTCCAGGCGTCCTCGGCCATGCGGGCTTTTTGCGCGGCGGTCTCTCTCGTGAAGGGCGGAAGCGGCGGACGCGACATGGCTGGCCTCATCGGTTGGGGACACGCAAATCTACGCTCGCGCGGCTGGAAGTCGATGGCCCCTTCCCTATTGGCTCATTTCGAAATCACATCGGCCTTCATCAGGTTGCGGATCGATTTCGGGATCGGCTGGGCGCGGCCACCGCTGATGAAGGCGACGCGCACTTCGGCTTTGACCAGCACGTCCTCGCTGCGCCGGATCTCCTGTGCCAGCATGATCGAGGCGCCCTTCACCGCGATCGGCCAGGTCACGACGTCGAGCACGTCATCCATGCGCGCGGGTTTCAGGAAATCCAGATGCATCGAGCGCACCACGAAGGCGAAGCCGGCGTCTTCCGTCTCCGCCTGCTCGAACAGCGCCTGCTGCTCAGCGCCCATCAGCCGCAGATGATTGGTGCGGCCGCGCTCCATGAAACGCAGATAGTTGGCGTGATAGACGATGCCGGAAAAATCCGTGTCCTCGTAGTAGACGCGGACCTGCATGTGGTGGCGGCCGTTGCGGATCTCGCCGTCGAGATGGGCTGTCACGTCGCGAGCCTCGGTTCATTGTCGAAGCTTCGTGTTTTGCGCAAATCAGCCCAACGCGCAAGCAGTGGCTACGACACCGCCTGCCCTGCATTTCCAAGTGTCACCAGCACGATTTCCGGGGGAACACCGAGGCGGAAGGGCATGAGGCTGCAACCGAGCCCGCCGGAGACGATGATGTCGCAATTCTTGCGGATATGGCCATAGGAGAGTTCCTGTCCCGACGGCGCAATCGGCGACCAACCGAGCAGCCGCACCTGGCCACCGTGGGTATGACCGGAGAGCTGCAGCGCGACGCGCGACGGCACGCGTGCGGCAATGTCCGGCTCATGCGCGAGCAGGATTACGGGTGCGCTGTCGGTGATCTTGCCGAGCGTGACGGCGAGATCGTCGACGCCAACGCGGCGGAGGGGACGAAAGCGTCGCGCCGGCACATAGGCGAGTTGATCGCCGAGCCCAGCGAGCCAGAACGGACGGCCCGCGTAGACCAGGCGCTGCGCGTCATTTTCGTAGACCGGAATCCCGGCGGCTTCCAGCGCCTGCCGTGCAACCGGATGCCCCTTGCCTTCGCGCTGCACGGTCCGGTCGTCCCACCAATCGTGATTGCCCAGGATCGCGTGCACACCGAGCGGCGCCTTCAGACGACTCAGCACCGACGCCCATTCGCCCGCCGGAATGGCCCGCCTCATATGGCGCTGGCTGACGACGTAATCGCCGAGCAGGACGGTCAAATCGGGGGCGAGGCCATTGGTGCGCGCAACGATGCCCTCGATCCGATCGAGCGACATCCAGGGATCGCAGGCGTGGAGATCGGCGATGACCGCGATCTTCAGCCTGAAATCGGAAGGCCATTGCGACGGCGAGAGGTCGTAGCGGGTCACTCGCAGCTGCGCCGGTTCGACGCCGAAGCCATAGGCCGCGGTCGAGACGCCAAAGGCGCCGAACCCGCCCATCAATCGCAAGAGATGCCGCCGAGAAAACATGAGATCCTTACCCGTGATGCAGGCAGAGAGTGACGAGCGATTGTAGCGGAATTCGGTTGCGTTTGTGCAGATCGTCAGCAGAAACGTTAACGGTCCCTCGCGCCGACCAGCGCATCCAGACGCGTCTTCAATTCGTCGGACGCCCGGTAATACCAGACGCCGCCGAGCAAGTCATGGAATCGCCTGTCGGCGCGGGCCTCGCGCTCGATACGGTCGATCGTGCGCAGGCTGATCACGTCCTCGAGAGGGCCTGCCGCCAGCAGCGACAGCAGCACGGGATTGGACTCCACCTTGAGGATCTCCAGGATCAGGTCGATCATCCGGTCGGGATCATCCTCGCGCAAATCGCGCTCGAAATCCATGATCACGAACAGATTGTCGTCCTGGTCGCGGTCGGACCTGGAATATTGCTCGATCCAGGCCTGCGCCAGCTCGGACAGCGACAGGCCAGCGCAATCGAGCGGCCCGCGCGGAGTGCGCTGGGCCATGTGATCGGCATGCCAGGCCGCATCATTGGCGATCCCGGCGATGCGCCGCATCAGCGGCTCCTGCTCGCCCAGATGCACGCCCCCGAGCAGCCACCGCAGCCGCGCATTGTGCTTCGCCTCATGCTCGATACGCACGATCACCTCGTCGCCGTGGGCGTAGAGCAGCGCCAGCAAGAACTTGTCGTTGAGCTGCATCACCGTCGGCTTGTCGGTCTCGGTCCTCAGCACGTCAAGAATGAGATCGAGCGCACACTGCGGCCGGCGATGCGGCAGACGATCGAAATAGAGTTTTAGCGCCCAGACACTGCCGGCCTGGTCGCGCCGGCTGACGCGCTGAAGCGCGCACCACATCGAGGCCAGCTCGGCCAGCGGCATCGGATCGAGAAGCGCTTCAGTCTCGTCAGGCGTCCGCAGTTGCGGTGCGGACGCGATGGTTTCAAGCAGTGTTGCGTGCTCACTCAGCCCCATTCTTCCCACTCCAGCCAATGTGCAGTAACGGCACCCCCGATCGCCGCGGGTCCGCATTAGTGGGAGCACAAAACAGGTGGGTTCAACGTCGCTCTAGTCGTCGCTCTCGTCCGTGCCGAACAAGCCGAACTGTGCCGTATCGCGCGAGGGCTCAGCAAGGCCGAGATGGCGGAAGGCGTGCGTGGTGAGGAGACGGCCGCGCGGGGTGCGCTGGAGATAGCCGCACTGGATCAGATAGGGCTCGATGATGTCCTCGATCGCGTCGCGCGGCTCGGACAGCGCGGCCGCCATGGTCTCGACGCCGACCGGGCCGCCGCCATAGTTCAGCGCGATCGTCGAGAGGTAGCGCCGGTCCATGGCGTCCAGGCCCGCGGCATCGACCTCGAGCGCGCTCAGCGCATGGTCGGCGATCTCGCGATCAATGGTATCGGCGTTCGCAGCCGAAGCGAAATCGCGCACCCGCCTGAGCAGCCGGCCGGCGATGCGCGGCGTGCCGCGGGCGCGGCGCGCGATCTCGTTGGCGCCATCCGGGCTCATGCCGACATTGAGCACGCGCGCACCGCGGCTGACGATACCTTCCAGCTCCTCGACCGTATAGAAGTTCAGCCGGATCGGAATGCCGAAACGATCGCGCAGCGGATTGGTGAGAAGGCCGGCACGCGTCGTCGCGCCGACGAGGGTGAACTTTGCGAGCTCGATCTTGACCGAGCGCGCCGCCGGGCCCTCGCCGATGATGAGGTCGAGCTGGAAATCCTCCATCGCGGGATAGAGCACCTCTTCCACTGCGGGGCTCAGGCGATGGATCTCGTCGATGAAGAGCACGTCGCGTTCTTCCAGATTGGTCAGAAGCGCGGCGAGATCGCCGGCCTTGGCGATCACGGGGCCCGATGTGGCGCGAAAGCCGACGCCGAGCTCGCGCGCCACGATCTGCGCCAGCGTGGTTTTGCCGAGGCCGGGGGGCCCCACGAACAACACGTGATCCAGCGCCTCGCCGCGCTTGCGCGCAGCCTCGATGAAGATGGAGAGGTTCTTGCGCGCCTGCTGCTGGCCGACGAACTCGGTGAGCGACTGCGGACGCAGCGCCGTGTCGCCGACATCGTCGCTGCGGCGCTCGGGCGTGACGATGCGGGAGGGCGTGTTCACTCGTTGCCTCGCCGGTACTTGTTCGGCAACAGCTCGCCGATGCTCGCAACCTTCGGCTCGCGGCCGTTGTCGGGAACGATGACCCGCGCCTTGGCGTCATAGTCATGGATCAACTCGCGGCAGATGCCGCAGGGCGAGACGACGGCGATATCGCCGGGTTCGCCTGGCTTCGGATGACGCACCGCGACGATGGTCTCGATGCCGTGATCGCCCGTCTCCGTAATGGCGCGTCCGATCGCGATCGCCTCCGCGCAGACCGCGTTGCGGCCGATATAGGCGTCGATGTTCACGCCCGTGACGATGCGGCCATCGCGGGTGCGCATCGCAGCCCCCACCTCCTGCCATTTGTTGCGATAGCGCTGGCTGATCGCCTTGGTCGCGGCGGCAATGAGTTCCTTGTCTTTATTGCTCAGCATGGTGGGAAATACATTCCTTCGTCAGTCAACGGCCGCGCAGGATAGTCTATTTTGACAATTCTTTCAGACCCAGGCGAATGAGCTGCGCGGTTTCCGCATTCTCGCCGGCATTGCGTGACGCCGTGGCAATGGCGGCTGCCGCCTGCGGCTGGCCGTAGCCGAGATTGACCAGCGCGGAGATCGCGTCCGCGACGGGTCGCGGGGCGCGCTGGTCGTCGACGGCGCCGGCGAGGTGCACGACGTGCGGATCGACATTGGCGAATGCCGGCGCCTTGTCCTTCAATTCGGTGACGATGCGCTCGGCGACCTTGGGACCGACGCCGGGCGTGCGCGACACCGCGGCCTTGTCGCGCAGCGCGATCGCGTTCGCGAGGTCAGCCGGCGACAGCGTGCCGAGCACGGCGAGAGCAACCTTGGCACCGACGCCCTGCACGGTCTGGAGCAGGCGAAACCATTCGCGCTCCTGGTCGGAGCGGAAGCCGAACAGTTTGATCTGATCCTCGCGGACGTAAGTTTCGATCGAGAGCACGGCGGCTTCGCCGGGCGAGGGCAGATGCTGCAGCGTGCGCGTCGAGCAATGCACCTGGTAGCCGACGCCGCCGACGTCAAGGATAACGAAATCCTCGCCGTAGGAATCGATCAGGCCCTTGAGCTTGCCGATCATAACCCGACCACCTTCAAGCGCAGGGCGGCACTCTGCCGGTGATGGGCGTGGGTAATGGCGATGGCGAGGGCGTCGGCGGCGTCCGCCGACGGCGGCTCGGCCTTGGGCAGCAGGATCTTCAGCATCACCGCGATCTGGTTCTTGTCGGCATGACCGGCGCCGACCACGGTCTTCTTGACCTGGTTGGGCGCGTATTCGGCCACCGTGATGCCGAACATCGCGGGCGCCAGCATGGCAACGCCGCGGGCCTGGCCGAGCTTCAGCGTCGCGACGCCGTCCTTGTTGACGAAAGTCTGCTCGACCGCGGCTTCCATCGGCTTGTGGTTGGAGAGCACGGCAGCGAGCCCCTCGTGGATCGCGAGCAGCCGGCTCGACAGCGGTAGCCCGTCCGGCGGTTCCACCGAGCCGCAGGCGACATAGACGAGGCGATTGCCCTCGGCCTCGATCACGCCCCAGCCGGTGCGGCGCAGGCCGGGGTCGATGCCGATGATTCGGACGGGCTGGCGAATCGGGGGCGCGGTCATGGGCCAGTGATAGCGGCTGGCCGGAGGGAGGGAAACAGAAACGGAACGGAAGTAACAGGGGAACTAAGCTCTCGTGCCCCGGGCGCAGCGCAGCACGCAGTGATGCGCTGCTGAACCGCGGCCCATCCCTCATCGGCACGGGAAGCGTGGGTCCCGGCTCTGCGCCGCAGCGTTTCACGCCGCGTCGCGTCCGGGACACGAGACGACCTCAGCCGCCCATCTTCGCGATCAGCGCGTCCGACACCTCGAAATTGGCGTAGACGTTCTGGACGTCGTCGTGCTCGTTGAGCAGGTCCATCAACTTGAGCAGCTTCTCGCCGGTCTCGTCATCGACGGCGACCGTGTTCTGCGGCTTCCAGATCAACGCGGCCTTGCGCGGCTCGCCGAACTTCGCCTCGAGCGCCTTGGCCACATCGCGGTAGCTTTCGGTCGAGGCGTAGATCTCGTGGCCGTTCTCGCTCGAGATCACGTCGTCGGCGCCGGCCTCGATCGCGGCATCGAGCACCGCGTCATCTGACGCGACGCTGCGGTCATATTCGATGATGCCGGTGCGGTCGAACATGAAGGACACCGAGCCGGTTTCGCCGAGATTTCCGCCGGATTTGGTGAAGAAGGAGCGGATGTCGGAGGCCGCGCGATTGCGGTTGTCGGTCAGCGCCTCGACGATGACGGCGACGCCGCCGGGGCCATAGCCCTCGTAGCGGATCTCGTCATAGTTCTCGCCGTCGCTGCCGAGCGCCTTCTTGATGGCGCGTTCGATATTGTCCTTCGGCATGTTCTCCTGGCGCGCCGCGATCACGGCCGCGCGCAGGCGCGGATTCATGTTGGGATCCGGCGTGCCGAGCTTGGCCGCGACGGTGATTTCGCGAGCGAGCTTGCCGAAGAGCTTCGACTTCTGCGCATCCTGCCGCCCCTTGCGGTGCATGATGTTCTTGAATTGGGAATGTCCGGCCATGCGTGGTCTCTCGAGGAATCGTCAGCCAAGGTCAGGGGCAATGTAAGGGATCGAAGCGCGGGCCTTATAGGCCGCGAGCCCCCTGGAATGAAAGAGTATACTTGAAGGTAGCATCGTAGGGCCAGATGCCGCGCCATCAGGCACCTGTTAACCCTGACTTCATTTCGGGATGTGAAAATATCCACATCCCGTCCCCCGACAAGAGCAACCTGATGGCCTTCGGATTCCTTCGGAAGCGTCTGCCGGAACAGGCCGCGGCAGCGCCGCAGGTGACCCAGGCCGTGGCCGAGCCCGTTGCTGCGCCGGAAGGCGATTCGGCCAAGGAAATTCTTGAGCTTCTGGAACTCGAGCTCGGCGCGATGATCCGCCAGCTCGAGCGCGCCGCCCAATCGGTCGCCGGCGGGGCGGAAGCGACCGCCAACACGCTCGCGACGATCCGCGAACGCACCGATGCGCTCACGGGGCGCAGCAGCGCCGCGCAATCGACCGCCACCACCTTTGCCACCGCGGCCGACAAATTCACCCAGTCCGCGCGGGGCATCGGCGCCCAGGTCCGCGAGGCCGGCAAGCTTGCGGATGCTGCCAGCGCCGCCGCGCAGGAAGCCCGCGCCAATGTCGACCGCCTGCGCGAATCCTCCGCCGCGATCGGCAACGTCGTCAACCTGATCGCGCAGATCGCGCGCCAGACCACGCTGCTCGCGCTGAACTCGACCATCGAGGCGGCGCGCGCCGGCGCTGCCGGCAAAGGCTTTGCCGTTGTTGCGACCGAGGTGAAGGCGCTCGCGGTGCAGACCCAGAGCGCGACCGACGAGATCACCAGGAAGATCGAAGCGCTGCAAAAGGATGCAGAAGGCTCGGCGGAAGCCGTGCACCGCATCTCGCAGGCGATCGAGGCGATCCGCCCGGTGTTCGACACCGTCAACGGCGCCGTCGCCGAGCAGACCGCGACCACCAGCGAAGTCTCCGGCAACGCCGCGACCGCATCCCAATTCATCGTATCCGTCGGCGACAGCGCCGCCGAGATCGATGCCGCCACCAAGGCGGCGGAAGCGCATGGCGAAAGCGTCTCCAGCGCCGGCAAGGCGGTCACGACGTTCGCGCAGAAGCTGAAATCGCGCTGCACGGTGCTGCTCAGGCAGAGTGACGGCGACGACCGCCGCAAGACCGAGCGCCTGCCCTGCCATCTCAAGCTCGAGATCAGGGGTGGCCGCGCATTGATGCCGGTCTACGAGATTGCGATGGACGGCGTCCTGATCGGCGGCGCGGACGCAGCGAGGCTTTCGGTGCACGAGACCATCGACGGCCTGCTCCAGGATATCGGCGCCTGCCGCCTGCGCGTCGCCGAGCAGTCCAAGGCCGGCGCGCGGGCGCAGTTCCAGGCGCCGAATGCCGAGCTGCGCGAAAAGATCGAGGACAAGCTCTGGTCGATCCACGAAGAGAACACCGAGTTCGTGACCCGCGCAATGGAAGCGGGCGCTGCGCTGACGAGGATCTTCGAGCAGGCGGTCGCGCGCGGCGAGGTCAGGCTCGACGATCTCTTCGACACCGACTACGCGGAAATATCAGGCACCAATCCGCAGCAGTACCGCACAAGATATCTCGACTGGGCCGACCGCGCCCTCCCCTCCTTCCAGGAAGCATTCCTGGCGAAGGATCCACGCATGGCGTTCTGCGCCATGGTCGACCGCAACGGCTTCCTGCCGGTGCACAACAAGATCTATTCGCATCCGCAGTGCCCGGGCGATGTCGCCTGGAACACGGCAAACAGTCGCAACCGGCGCATCTTCAACGACCCCGCGGGCCTCGCTGCGGCGCGCAATCTGCGCTCCTATCTGGTGCAGAGCTACGCGCGCGACATGGGCAACGGCAACACGGTGATGATGCGCGAGATCGACGTGCCGATCCGCGTGCAGGGCCGACACTGGGGCGGGTTCCGGACCGCCTACAAACTTTAAAGCATGATCCCGGAAAGTACGGAGCGCTTCCGAAAAGACCGTGCACGAGCAAAGACCTGAAGCGCGATGACAATTCACCCTGACGTTATCGCGCACCTAGTGCACGCTCAGGCAAGACGGCAAAGCGCGAATCAGCATTAAAACGAATCACGCTTTGAAATGGGAATGGGAATGCCGTTGGTGAGTCGATAGGCGACTCCGACTGGAGGAAGTTCAAACATGTCCGTCGTGCAGCGTGCAGTCATGGACGCGTCATCCAACCGGACGCTGGCCGAACGCCTCATAGACCAGCTCGCCGATCGCATTGGCGGCCTCGGGGTTGAGCTCGCCGACATCGCCGGCAACGTCCAGGAGGTCGCCAACCGCGTCGCCGGTCAGTCGGAGCGGTTCCACCATCTGCAGAAGACGGCCGAGACCATGGTCTCGGCCAATCGCGAGATCGCCAATGCCTCGCAGGCGGTGCAATCGACGACATCCACCGCGGTCGGCGAGATCGCGCAGTCGCGCGACGTGGTCGAGACCGCGGTCAGCCACATCTCCGAGCTCGTTGCAGCCGTCGCTCGCATCGAGGCACGGCTTGCCGCGGTCGGCTCGGCGCTGAGCCAGGTCGCCAAGGTCTCCGGCTCGATCGAGGCGATTGCGAAGCAGACCAACCTGCTCGCGCTCAACGCCACCATCGAGGCGGCACGCGCCGGCAGCGCCGGCCGCGGCTTCGCCGTCGTGGCGAGCGAGGTGAAGAGCCTTGCGGAAGCAACCCGCCAGGCCACGCAACAGATTTCGGACACCGTGCGCGATCTCGACGGCCAGATCGGCAGCCTGATCGGCGAAAGCGGTGATGCCTCGCTACGTGCGAAGAACGCCGGCGACGGCGCGCAGCAGATCTCCGGCATCATCAGCCGCGTGCAGCAGGGCTTTGCGTCCGTGGGGGCGGAGATCGACAGCGTCGCCCGCGCTGCGACCTCCAATCTCGGCCATTGCGACACCGTGATCTCGGAGCTCAGCGAGCTCGCCAAGGGCGTCGATCTCTCCTCGCGCGATCTCAGGAATGCCGATGAGCGGGTGGCAAAGCTGCTCGACACCTCCGAGAGCCTGATCGCGCTGATCGCCGACAGCGGCGTGGAGACGTCGGACGCGCCTCTGATCCGCGTCGTCGTCGACACCGCCAAACGCATCTCGGCCGAGTTCGAGGCAGGGATCGACCGCGGCGAGATCACGCTCGATCAGCTCATGGACGAGAAATATCGCGAGATTCCCGGCACCGATCCCAAGCAATTTCTCACCAGCTACGTCGACTTCACCGACCGCGTGCTGCCGGCGATCCAGGACCCGATCCAGAAGTCGGACCCGCGCATCGTGTTCTGCGTCGCCTGGGCGAAGGGCGGCTATCTGCCGACCCACAATCCGAACTATCGCCTGCCGCAGGGCAAGGACCCCGTCTGGAACAACGCCAATTGCCGCAACCGCCGCCTGTTCAACGACCGCGCGGTGAAGAAGGTCGCGGCGAACACAAAGCCGTTCCTGCTGCAAACCTACCGCCGCGACATGGGCGGCGGCCAGTTCGTGCTGATGAAGGATTTGTCCTCGCCGATCATCGTCAAGGGAAAGCACTGGGGTGCCTTCCGGATGGGGTTTAGGCAGGGGTGAGCGGCAGGAAGTGCCGTGCAGTGGAGACACGGTGCAATGCTCCCCCAACGTCGTCCTGGCGAAAGCCAGGTCCCATAACCACAGGCAGTCGTTTGGCGAAGACTGGTCGGGGACTAGCACTAACCATAATCGATAGATCACGCGGTATGGGTCCTGGCTTTCGCCAGGACGACACCGAGCGGGTGGCGTCGCGGATCAGCTAACTCAACCAGAACCTCGGCGTCGCCGGCTCGAGCCGGCCACCCGCGCGCACCGGCGCAATCTTCAACGCCAGCCCCGTTGCATCGTCCGTCTCCACCGCGACCCCGCTCAGCGTCGCCGTGCCCATCGCCGGCTCGAACCGGCCGGAGGGAATTCCTGACGTGAAGCGGCGCAGCGGCTCTTCCTTCTGCATGCCGATGATCGAATCGTAGTCGCCGGTCATGCCGGCATCGGTCATGTAGGCGGTGCCGCCGGGCAGGATCTGGTGATCGGCGGTCGGCACATGCGTATGTGTGCCGACGACGAGGCTGGCGCGGCCGTCGCAGAAGAAGCCGATGCCCTGCTTCTCGCTGGTCGCCTCGCAATGGAAATCGACCACGATCGCATCGGCCGCCTCGCGCAGCGGACAGGCGCTGAGCTCGCGCTCGAGCGCGGCGAAGGGATCGTCGAACGGCGTCATGAAGACACGGCCCAGCGCATTGACGACGAGCGCGCGGCGGCCGTTCTTGGTCTCGACCAGGGCGGCGCCGCGGCCCGGCGTGCCACGCGGATAGTTCGCCGGCCGCACCAGGCGCTCGGCGCGCTCGATGAACACCAGCGCCTCGCGCTGGTCCCAGGAATGGTTGCCGAGCGTGACCGCGTCGGCGCCAGCGTCGAGCAACTCCTGATAGATTGCTTCCGTGATCCCGAAACCGCCGGCGGAATTTTCGCCGTTGACGACGACGAAATCGAGCGACCAGTCGCGAACCATGTTGGGCAGGTGTTCGGCGATCGCCGCGCGGCCGGCCCGGCCGACGACGTCACCCACGAAGAGAATGCGCAACTTCAGAACTCCGGAAATCGAACACGTCCGTTTCCGTTAGCACATAATCCAGCGCGACGTCGTGCGATAGTGCGGGGACAGTCTCGATCTCCTGCGCCGCGAATGCGAGCCCGACGCCGACGACGTGCTTGGTCTTGCGCAAATGCGCGAAGGTGAAGTCGTAATGTCCCGCGCCATAGCCGATGCGGTGGCCGAGACGATCGAACGCGGCAAGCGGTGTCAGCATGATGTCGGGGATGACCTCGGCCGCCGCCGGCGAGGGCTCGGGAATGCCGAGCGGGCCGAGCATCAGCCGGTCGCTCGGATGCCAGATGCGGAAGATCAGTGACTTGCCACGCGTGGTGACGCATGGCAGCGCCAACCGCGCGCCGTCGGCCGCGAGCTTCTGCATCAGGGGCACCGGATCGATCTCGCTGCGGATCGGCGAATAGCCGGAGACGATGCTGCCGGGCGCGATCTCGAACGGCAGGCCGCGCTTGCCGAGCTTCGCGGCGGCAGCACTGCGCTTCTTCTCGCTGAGCGCATCGCGCTTGGCGAGAGCCTTGGCACGGAGTTCGGCTTTGGAGTTGGTCATCAGCGTTTTCCCTGAGGCAGAAGCCTGTTCTGCCGTCATCGCCCGCGAAAGCGGGCGATCCAGTATTCCAGAGACGCCAGAGCATGAACCTCGACAGCGCGGCATACTGGATGCCCCGCTTGCGCGGGGCATGACACCGAGACTAACTTCAACCGCAGGCGTGTCGGGGACGCAAATTAGACAGGCACAAGTCGGAAGCAAACAAGAGCGCGAAGCCGTAAACGCCGTTGAAGCACTCGATCCCGGAGTTCCCTACGAAAGTAGGTGGGCACCATATGTCCGAGCCCACGGGCCCGGCCAGGGACAGTTCCCTAAAGGATCGATAAGGCCCCGGGGATATATGGCTCCTGACGCGCGCCACAGCTTCGCTCGAGGCAATGTAGCAACGACGCTGGCGAATCGCCAGCCCGCTCCTTGGTCAGCCGATCGCAATCCCGTTGCCGACGGTCCGGTTCAGGACCTGGGTCGATTTCTCGATGCGCTCGGCCGCGGCGTTGAGCGCATTGACCACCGCGGTCTGCGTCATCCGGGCGCGCTCGGCGGCAGCATTGCGGAAATCCCGCAGTTCGTTCACCTCGGCTTCCAGCGTGCGGATGCGGTTGCCGGCATCGACCAGCTCGTCGCATGCGGTGAGCGCCGCCATCACGGTGAGCCGCGCATCGCCGATCTCGCCGAATTTTCCGCGCAGGTTCTGAATCCGCGATTCCAGGCCTTCGGCGAGCTTCAGCAGCCGCACCTCCTGCCCTTCCTCGCAGGCCATGCGATATTGCCGGCCGTTGATGGTGACGTTGATATGGCTCATCCATCCTCTCCGGTATCGAGCACCGAGCGTATCGTGACGATCGCCGAATCCAGCCGATCGGAGATTTCGCGATTGGTGCGCTCGAGCTTGCGCGCCTTCATCAGCGCACCGTCGAGCTCGTCCGCGAGTCGCGAGCGATCCGTGCCCAACGCCTGAATGCGCGTCGCGAGCTCGTTCTCGTCGCGATCGGCATCGCGCCGTCGCTCGACCGCGCTCTCCAGCGCATCGAGCGCCGCCGTGAGTCTGCGCGTCGCGATCTCGATCTCGACGGCGGCGGACTCCGTCATAGCGGAACTGTTGGCAGCGCGATCGCTCATGCAGTCAGCGACGGACCTTTGTGTTGGCCTTTTCACCGGGACTTGCCGCCCGGCAAAAGACTCGGTTCGGCAAGCGCTTAGAAGCAGAAATTTACGTGGCAGGGAAGCGAAGCGCAACGCCGCCGCGAAACTATGCACCGATAGATCGGGATCGAGCATCCCGCCCCGACCGGTTCCTGTCGCGCGCGATCACGGTCGCTGCCTTCCGGATCGCGCCTTGAAGCAACTTTTCGCCCGGGGATGACGTTCGATTGCCTTGGACTCCCGGAACCGAGATGCTATCCACCCCCCGACCTTCAGCGGCCGAAAGGCTCCTTCCCGCGCGGGCGTACACCGCCACCAAGCGCCTCATTTCAGACGGATTTCAGACATGACGCAGGTCGATCCCACCCGTATGGCCAATGCGATCCGCGGGCTCGCGATGGACGCGGTCGAGAAGGCCAAGTCCGGCCATCCCGGCCTGCCGATGGGCGCCGCCGACGTCGCGACCGTCCTGTTCACACAGTTCCTGAAATTCGACGCCCAGGCCCCCGCCTGGCCCGACCGCGACCGCTTCGTTCTGTCGGCCGGCCACGGCTCGATGCTGCTCTATTCGCTGCTGTTCCTGACCGGCAATCCGGACATGACGCTGGACCAGCTCAAGCACTTCCGCCAACTGGGATCGCTCACCCCCGGTCACCCCGAGAACTTCCACACCAAGGGCATCGAGACCACCACCGGCCCGCTCGGCCAGGGCATCTCGACCGCAGTCGGCATGGCGCTCGCGGAGAAGATGCTGGCCGCCGAGTTCGGCAAGAAGATCGTCGACCACCACACCTACGTGCTCGCCTCCGACGGCGACCTGATGGAAGGCGTGTCGCAGGAAGCCATCGCCATGGCCGGGCACTGGAAGCTGAACAAGCTGATCGTGCTCTATGACGACAACGGCATCTCGATCGACGGCCCGACCTCGATCGCCGATTCCGTCGACCAGGTGAAGCGCTTCAAGTCGGCGGGCTGGGCCGCCGAGAAGATCGACGGCCAGGACCAGGCCGCGATATCAGCCGCGATCACGCGCGCGAAGAAATCCAACAAGCCGACGCTGATCGCCTGCCGCACCACCATCGGCTACGGCGCACCGCATAAGGCCGGCACCGCGAAGGTGCATGGCGAGGCGCTCGGCGCCGACGAGCTCAAGGCCGCCAAGGAAAATCTCGGCATCTCGCTCGAGCCGTTCTCGGTGCCCGACGACGTGCTCAAGGCGTGGCGTGAGGTCGGTAGCCGCGGCGCGGTCGCACGGCAGGAATGGGAAGGACGGATCAGTGAACTTGGCAGCCGCAAGCGCGCCGAGTTCGAGCGCCGCCTGCGCCACGAGCGCCCCGCTTCGCTCGCAAAGGCGCTGAAGGCGCACAAGAAGGGCCTTCTGGAAAACCCGCTCAACGTCGCGACGCGCAAATCCTCGGAAGCGGCGATCGAGGCGATCGCGGCCGCGATGCCGATGGAATTCTTGGCGGGTTCAGCCGACCTCACCGGCTCCAACAACAACAAGGCGAAGTCGGCCGTCGCCTTCTCCGCCAGGACGCCGAAGGGCCGCTTCATCCATTACGGCATCCGCGAGCACGGCATGTGTGCCGCGATGAACGGCATCTTCCTGCACGGCGGCTTCGCGCCGAACGGCGCGACCTTCCTGGTGTTCACGGACTACGCACGGCCTGCGATGCGGATTGCCGCCTTGATGGGCGCTGGCGTCGTCTACGTGATGACCCACGATTCCATCGGGCTTGGCGAAGACGGTCCGACCCATCAGCCGGTCGAGCATCTCGCAGCGTTGCGCGCGATTCCGAACATGCGCGTGTTCCGCCCGTGCGACTCCATCGAGGTCGCCGAGTGCTGGGAGCTGGCGCTGAACCGCATCGACGGGCCGACGGTGCTGGCGCTGACGCGCCAGAATCTGCCGCAGCTCCGCACCAGCGCCAACGACAACCCCTGCCAGTACGGCGCCTACGAGCTGGTCGCAGCCCAAGGCGAAGCCAAGGCGACGCTGTTCGCCTCGGGCTCCGAGGTGGAGATCGCGGTCGCCGCCCAGAAGCAGCTCGCCGAGCGCGGCATCCCGACGCGGGTGGTCTCGGTGCCCTCGCTCGAACTCTTGTTAGCGCAACCAGAGGCCAAGCGTGCGGCCATCATCGGCGACGCTCCCGTCAAGGTCGCGATCGAGGCCGCAGTGCGCTGGGGCTGGGATGCCGTGATCGGCCAGGATGGTGAATTTATCGGCATGCACTCCTTCGGCGCGAGCGCGCCTGCCAAGGACCTTTTCAAGCACTTTGGAATTACCGCCGAGGCTGCGGTTAACGCTGTCCTGAAGCGCGTTTCCTGAGAGTTGAGCTTGCCGGAAAAAAGGACTACCAAGCTCCCCATATGATCAAGTACCGCCCGGCCGAACCGGGCGTCCGCCCTAAAAAACCCTCGCATGCGCGCTAGCTGCGTTCTGCGGGATGACAACGGTCATTGAAGGAGACGAAAGATGGCAGTCCGCGTTGCAATTAACGGTTTTGGCCGCATCGGCCGCAACATCCTGCGGGCCATCGCCGAGTCCGGCCGCAAGGACGTCGAGGTGGTCGCCATCAACGATCTCGGACCGGTCGAGACCAACGCGCATCTGCTTCGCTTCGACTCCGTGCACGGCCGCTTCCCGGGAACTGTGACTGTCGACGGCGACACGATCAATCTCGGCAACGGCAAGATTAAGGTGACCGCCGAGCGCGATCCCTCGAAGCTGCCCTGGAAGGATCTCGGCATCGACATCGCGATGGAGTGCACCGGCATCTTCACCGCCAAGGAGAAGGCCTCCGCGCATCTGACCGCAGGCGCCAAGCGCGTGCTGGTCTCCGCGCCCGCTGACGGCGCAGACGCGACCATCGTCTACGGCGTCAACCACGAGACGCTGACCAAGGATCATCTGGTCGTCTCGAACGGCTCCTGCACCACGAACTGCCTCGCGCCGGTCGCCAAGGTACTGAACGACGTCGTCGGCATCGAGACTGGCTTCATGACCACCATCCACGCCTACACCGGCGACCAGCCGACGCTGGACACGCTGCACAAGGACCTCTACCGCGGCCGCGCCGCGGCGATGTCGATGATCCCGACCTCGACGGGTGCCGCGAAGGCGATCGGCCTGGTGCTGCCCGAGCTGAAGGGCAAGCTCGACGGTGTATCGATCCGCGTACCGGCCCCGAACGTCTCGGTCATCGACCTCAAGATCGTCGCCAAGCGCGCGACCGACGCGAAGGAAATCAACGCGGCGATGAAGCGCGCCTCCGAGCAGCAGCTCAAGGGCATCCTCGGCTACACCACGGCGCCGAACGTCTCGATCGACTTCAACCACGACCCGCACTCCTCCACGTTCCACGAGGACCAGACCAAGGTGCAGAACGGCACGCTGGTGCGCGTGATGTCCTGGTACGACAACGAGTGGGGTTTTTCGAACCGCATGGCGGACACCGCCGTCGCGATGAGCAAGGTGATCTAAGCAAGCTTTCGTGTCCCGGACGCGGTGCAGCGCATAGCGCCGCTCCGCAGAGCCGGGACCCATGTCACCGTCGTAGGTCCCGGTTCAGCACAGCGGCACTTCGCGCCGCTAGTAGCGCCCGGGACAAGAGAGCCGAACATGACCAAGACATTCCGCACCCTCGACGACGTCGACGTGAAGGGCAAGCGCGTGCTGCTGCGCGTCGATCTCAACGTGCCCATGGACAACGGGCGCGTCACTGACGCAACGCGGCTCGAGCGCGTCGCGCCGACCATCACCGAAATCTCCGACAAGGGCGGCAAGGTCATCCTGCTCGCGCATTTCGGCCGGCCGAAGGGCCGCGACGCCAAGGACTCGCTGAAGCCGGTTGCGGATGCGTTGTCCAAGGTGATCAAGAAGCCCGTCGCGTTTGCCGACGACTGCATCGGCGAGCCCGCGGCCAAGGCCGTTGCGGCATTGAACGAGGGCGACATCCTGTGCCTGGAAAACACGCGCTTCCACAAGGAAGAGGAGAAGAACGATCCCGCCTTCGTCGCGGAGCTCGCAAAGCTCGGCGACGTCTGGGTCAATGATGCCTTCTCCGCCGCGCACCGCGCCCACGCCTCGACCGAGGGCCTTGGCCACAAGCTGCCGGCCTATGCCGGCCGCACCATGCAGGCCGAGTTGGATGCGCTGGAGAAGGCGCTGGAAGCGCCGACCAAGCCCGTGATCGCGATCATCGGCGGCGCCAAGGTCTCGACCAAGATCGACCTTCTTGAAAACCTCGTCAGCAAGGTCGATGCGCTCGTGATCGGCGGCGGCATGGCCAATACCTTCCTGCACGCCCAGGGCGTCGCGGTCGGCAAGTCGCTGGCCGAGAAGGATCTCGCCGCAACGGCGGTGCGCATCATGGAGAAGGCAGAGGCCGCGAATTGCGCCATCATCCTTCCCGTGGACGCCACCGTTGCCTATCATTTCGCTGCCAACGCGCCATCGCATGCCTATGGCCTCGACGCGATCCCGGCCGACGGCATGATTCTCGACGTCGGCCCGCAATCGGTGGTGCGCATCCATGCCGCGATCGACGATGCGGCCACACTCGTCTGGAACGGACCGCTCGGGGCTTTCGAGTTGCAACCATTCGACCGCGGCACCGTGGCCGCCGCCAAGCACGCCGCCGAGCGCACCAAGGCCAAGAAGCTGATCTCGATCGCAGGCGGCGGCGACACCGTCGCGGCGCTCAACCAGGCTGGTGTCGGCTCCGATTTCACCTATGTCTCGACCGCCGGTGGCGCATTTCTTGAATGGATGGAAGGCAAGCCCCTGCCCGGCGTCGAGGTTTTGCGCACCAAGTAAGTTAGTTGGCCGGAAGGCCCAAACGGGAGAAAAACACAGATGGCTCGGATCACGTTGCGTCAATTGCTCGACCATGCTGCGGAGAACGATTACGGCGTACCGGCCTTCAACATCAACAATATGGAGCAGGCGCTGGCGATCATGGACGCGGCCAACCAGGTCGACGCACCCGTGATCATTCAGGCCTCGCGCGGCGCGCGCTCCTACGCCAACGACGTCATGCTCAAGCACATGATGGACGCGGTCACCGAGATCTATCCGCATATTCCGGTCTGCGTGCATCTCGACCACGGCAACGAGCCCGCGACCTGCATGACCGCGATCCAGGCCGGCTTCACCTCCGTCATGATGGACGGCTCGCTGAAGGCCGACGGCAAGACGCCTGGCGACTGGGGCTACAACGTAGGCGTCACCAAGACCGTGACCGACATGGCCCATCTCGGTGGCATTTCGGTGGAAGGCGAGCTTGGCGTGCTCGGCTCGCTCGAGACCGGCATGGGCGACAAGGAAGACGGCCACGGCGCCGAGGGCAAGCTGAGCCACGACCAGCTCCTGACCAATCCGGACGAGGCCGTGAAGTTCGTCAAGGAGACCCAGGTCGACGCGCTCGCGATCGCGATGGGCACCTCGCACGGTGCCTACAAGTTCACCCGCAAGCCGGACGGCGACATCCTCGCCATGAACGTGATCGAGGAGATCCACCGTAAGCTGCCGAACACGCATCTTGTGATGCACGGCTCCTCGTCGGTGCCGCAGGAGCTTCAGGAGATCATCAACGCCAATGGCGGCAAGATGAAGCCGACCTGGGGCGTGCCGGTCGCGGAGATCCAGCGCGGCATCAAGAACGGCGTGCGCAAGATCAACATCGACACCGACAATCGCATGGCGATGACCGGCCAGATCCGCAAGGTCCTGAAGGACAATCCGGAAGAGTTCGATCCGCGCAAGTACCTGAAGCCGGCCATGGAAGCCATGACCAGGCTATGCAAGCAGCGGCTCCAGGAGTTCAACACCGCGGGCCAAGCCTCCAAGATCAAGCGCGTCCTGACCACAGCCGAAATGGCCAAGCGCTACGCCAAGGGCGAGCTCAACCCGAAGATCGCGTAAAGCCGGGAAACACACTCCTTCGTCATTCCGGGGCGCCGCAAAGCGGCGAGCCCGGAATCCGTAACCACAGTCCGGGGTTATGGATTCCGGGCCTGCGCCTTACGGCGCATCCCGGATGACACCGTGCTTTGTGACACGACTCTCCCTCCCACCCTTTTACCCTGCGACCAACGTTAACTCGGCAATTGCCCGAGAACGGTCTATTTTCGCGGGCAAGGCAGCATCGTTTTGGGAGGACCTCTCGATGAATCTGACTGAGCTCAACAAGGTCGCACAGGCCATGGTTACGCCCGGCAAGGGCATCCTCGCCGCCGACGAATCCTCCGGCACCATCAAGAAGCGTTTTGATGCAATCGGCGTTGAATCCACCGAAGACAACCGCCGCGACTACCGCGAGATGCTGTTTCGCGCCAAGGACGCCATGAGCCAGCACATCTCCGGCGTCATTCTCTATGACGAGACGATCTGGCAGAACGCCAAGGACGGCACCCCGCTGGTGAAGCTGATCGAAGCGAGCGGCGCCATTCCCGGCATCAAGGTCGACGAAGGCACGCAGGCCCTGCCGATGTGCCCGGGCGAACTCGTCACCGTCGGCCTCGACAAGCTCGCCGAGCGGCTGAAGAAGTACTACGAGCGCGGCGCGCGCTTTGCCAAATGGCGCGCGGTGATCGACATCGGCAGCGGCATTCCCTCGATGACCGCAATCGGCGTCAACGCGCACGCGCTGGCGCGCTACGCGGCGCTGTGCCAGGCCGCGCAGATCGTGCCGATCGTCGAGCCGGAGGTGCTGATGGACGGCGACCACGACATCGACCGCTGCTATGACGTCACGCAGCGCGTGCTCAACAAGACGTTCCAGGAGCTGCGCGTGCAGCGCGTCGCGCTCGAAGGCATGGTGCTGAAGCCCAACATGGCAGTCTCAGGCAAGAAGTGCCCCAAGCAGGCCTCCATTGCGGAGGTCGCGGAGAAGACCGTGCGTCTCCTCAAGGCCTGCGTGCCGGCCGCAGTGCCCGGCATCGCGTTCCTCTCGGGCGGGCAGTCGGACGAGGAGGCAACAGCGCATCTCGATGCCATGAACAGGCCCGGGCCACTGCCTTGGCGGCTGACCTTCTCCTATGGCCGCGCGCTCCAGGCCGCGCCGCAGAAGGCCTGGTCGGGCAAGGCGGAAAACGTCGCGTCCGGTCAAAAAGCCTTCTCCCATCGTGCGCGGATGAACGCGCTCGCCAGCCGCGGCGAATGGGACAGCGGGCTCGAAAAGAAGGCGGCCTAGACTTTGTCGAACAATTCCGCTCCCGCGCGCCCGGCGCCGCGGCTTTATCTGGCGACGCCGCTCGTCGACGATCCGGCTTCGCTTGTCGGCGAGCTGCCAGCCCTGCTCGCCGCCGCCGACGTCGCGGCCGTGCTGGTACGATTGAAGGAAACCGACCAGCGCACGATGATCTCGCGGGTGAAGGTGCTGGCGCCGGTCGTGCAGAAGGCCGGCGCGGCGCTGCTCGTCGACGGCCATGTCGAGCTGGTCGCGCGCGGCGGGGCCGACGGGGCGCATCTGATCGGCATCGCCGCATTCGAAGAAGCCGTGCCGTCGCTGAAGCCGGATCGCATCGCCGGCGTCGGCGGACTCGCCACCCGGCATGATTCCATGAGCGCAGGCGAGATGGGCGCGGATTACGTGCTGTTCGGCGAGCCGGACGCGAACGGCCAGCGGCCCTCGGTGCAGGCGATCGCGGAGCGGCTGGACTGGTGGGCCGAGCTGTTCGAGCCGCCGTGCGTCGGCTTCGCCACCTCATTGGCGGAAGCCTTCGAATTCGCGGCTGCGGGAGCGGATTTCGTACTGGTCGGCGATTTCATCTGGGCCGATCCGCGCGGGCCGAAGGCTGCACTCGTCGATGCGGAAGCCGCGATCAAGAAGGCCTATGCGGATGCGCCCGCGGGCCGGGGGCATGGCTAGCAGCCGATCATGAAGCCCCTGCTCTCCACGTCGTTCCTGGCTCTTTTGCTCCTCGCCGCGCCTGCGGCCGCGCAGCTCTCGTTGACGCCGCCGGCGGCAACGCCCAGCCCTGCGCCCGAGAAGCCCAAGGAAAGCTCCAAGGAAAGCTCCAAGGAAAATCCCAAGGAAAAATCTACGGCCAAGCCGCACGCGATCACCAAGAAGAAGGAGGCTGCGCCTGCGCCAAAGCCCTCGGCCTCGCCCAGCCCGCCAGCGGCCGCGACGGTGATCCCGGCGCCGCCGACCGACAATTCCAATGCCGACCTGGTGTACGGCGCGTATCAGCGCGGCCAGTACAAGACCGCCTTCGATCTTGCGATCACGCGAGCGCAAGCCGGCGATCCCAAGGCGATGACCATGCTGGGCCAGCTCTATTCCAACGCCCTCGGCATCAAGCGCGACTATGTCAAGGCCGCCGAATGGTACAAACGCGCGTCGGATGCCGGCGACCGCGAGGCGATGTTCGAGCTCGCGATGATGCGCATGGCCGGCCGCGGCGGCCCGGTCGACAAGGGCGATGCGGTAAAACTGCTCGCTTCATCCGCCAAGCTCGGCGCGCCCAAGGCCGCCTATAATCTCGCGCTGCTCTATCTCGACGGGCAGACGCTGCCACAGGACGTCAAGCGTTCCGCTGAGCTGCTGCGCCAGGCCGCGGACGCAGGCCTGCCCGAGGCGCAATACGCGCTCGCGACCTTCTACAAGGAAGGCACTGGCGTGCCGAAGGACGTCGAGCGGGCCGTGCGGCTCTTGCAGGCGGCCTCGCTCGCCGACAATGTCGATGCCGAGCTCGAATATGCCATCGCGCTGTTCAACGGCACCGGCACGCCGAAGAACCAGCCCGCGGCAGTGGCGTTGCTTCGCAAGGCGGCCCGACAAAACAGCCCGATCGCGCAGAACCGGCTGGCTTGGGTGCTGATCAACGGCATGGGGACCCCGGCCGACAAGATCGAGGGCTTCAAATGGCACCTGGTCGCAAAGACCGGCGGCAAGGGCGATCCCGATCTCGACAAGCAATTGGCCGATCTGCCGCCCGAGGACCGGGCCAAGGCCGAGGCCGCCGCCAAGAAATGGCTCGGGACCAAATGACTTGACGCCAGCCCGGCCGCAGGGCACCCAGTCCCCAAATCCAGCGGCTAGAGCATGATCCGGACCCGGTGGGCCGCGTTAGCGCAAAGTGCGTAGCGGTTTTCCGAAAAAATCATGCTCAAACAACAACCTGAAGCGCGATGACGATTTATCCCAATCGCGCCTTAGGGCCGAATTCCCGCAAATCAAGACTGATCTCATGCTGTATTCCGCAACTATCAACGTCATGGTCAAAGCCGCGCGTCGCGCCGGCCGCAGCCTCAAGCGCGATCTCGGCGAGATCGAGCACTTGCAGGTCTCGCTGAAGGGACCTGCGAATTTCGTCTCGCTCGCCGACAAGCGCGCCGAAGAGATCCTCTACCAGGACCTCGCCAAGGCCCGCCCCGGCTATGGTTTCATCGGCGAGGAAGGCGGCACGCGAGAAGGCACCGACAAGAGCCACACCTGGATCGTCGATCCCCTCGACGGCACCACCAACTTCCTGCACGGCATTCCGCAATTCGCGATCTCGATCGCGCTGGCGCGCGAGGGCACGGTGATCGCGGGTGTGATCTACAATCCCGCCAATGACGAGCTCTACATCGCCGAACGCGGCAAGGGCGCCTTCCTCAACGATCAGCGGCTGCGGGTGGCCGGCCGGCGCCAGCTCAACGAATGTGTCATTGCCTGCGGCCTGCCGCATATCGGCCGCGGCGACCACGAATCCTTCCGCCGCGAGATGACCGCGATCCAGGACCAGGTCGCAGGCCTGCGCCGCTTCGGCGCCGCCTCCCTCGATCTCGCCTTCGTCGCTGCCGGCCGCCTCGACGGCTACTGGGAGCGTAATTTGCAATCCTGGGACATCGCCGCCGGCCAGATCATGGTCCGCGAAGCGGGCGGCACCGTCAGCGACATCGAAACCCCTGGCGATGCGCTGGTCACCGGCCACGTCGTGTGTGGCAACGAGTTCGTGCACCGGGAATTGGTGAAGATTTTGCGCAAGTCGGCCGGGTAGGCACAAGGGCTGCGCCGCGTCCTCCGCTGTCATCATCCGCGACCCGGCTACGCCAAGGCTTCGCCGAGGTTTACACGCTTGGCCCGCCGAAGCTTTAGCGAAGGCGGGGCATGACACCGTACTTTATGACTTCACCGGAGACGGCGGCCCATACGCCTCGCCTTTCCCCGTCGCCACCTTCTCCCGATCTCCCGCCAGCACACGCTGCACGGACACGAAGAACACCGGCACCATCAATAGGGCGAGAATGACCACCGCGATCATGCCGCCCATCACGACGGTGCCGAGCGATTGCTGGCTGGCGCCGCCGGCACCATGCGCGATCGCCATCGGCAGCACGCCGCAGATGAAGGCAAGGCCAGTCATCAGGATCGGGCGGAAGCGCAGGCGGCAGGCCTCGATGGTGGCTTCCACCAGCGGCTTGCCTTCCTTACGCAAATCCTTGGCGAACTCGATGATGAGGATCGCATCCTTTGCCGCAAGGCCGATGATGGTGATCAGGCCCACGGTGAAATAGACGTCGTTCGGCAGGCCTCGCAGCATCGCCGCGATCACGGCACCGGTGACGCCGAGCGGCACGGTCAAGAGCACCGCGAGCGGAATGGTCCAGCTCTCATAGAGCGCGGCCAGACACAGGAACACCACGAGCACCGACAGCGCCAGCAGGAACGGTGCCTGCGAGCCCGACAGCTTTTCCTGCAACGACTGACCGGTCCATTCATAGCCGAAGCCGCGCGGCAATTTGCCGGCAAGCCGCTCCATCTCGGCGATCGCATCGCCCGAGGTGAAGCCGGGTTTTGCCTCGCCCGATATGCGCACCGCCGGATAGTAGTTGAAGCCCGCGATCTGCGTTGGCCCACGCGACCATTCGACCGTCGCGAAGGAGGAGAACGGCACGAGCTGGCCGCGGCTGTTCTTGACGTTGTAGTTGAGGATGTCCTCGGTCTTCATGCGGTCGCGTGCGTCGGCCTGCACCACGACACGCTGCATGCGACCGCGGTTCGGGAAGTCGTTGATGTAGTTCGAGCCGAGATTGGTCGAGATGGTGTTGTTGATGTCTTCAAACGTGACGCCGAAGGCGCCGGCCTTCTCGCGATCGATCACGAGATTGACCACGCCCGCCTCGGGCAGGCCCTCGATATAGACTTTTTGCAGCACCGGGCTCGCATTGGCTTCCGCGATGAGCTGGTCGGCCGCGCGCATCAGCGCCGCATAGCCCTTCTGGCCGCGATCCTGAAGGCGGAACGAGAAGCCCGAGGAGTTGCCGAGATTGTCGATCGGCGGCGGCTGCAGCGCCGAGATCTTTGCGTCGCGGATCGACGACAGGTCACGGTTGATGTCGGATACGATCGCGGCGGCAGACTCCTTCGGACCGCGCTCCGACCAGTCTTTCAGCGTGATGAAGGCCTGCGCTGTGTTCATGCCCTGGCCGGAGAAGCTGAAGCCGGTGAGGAAGGTGACGTCCTTCACACCGGGACGCATCGCGAGATATTTTTCGACCTTTTCGATCACGGCCTCGGTGCGGGCATAGGACGAATCCGACGGCGCCTGCACGTCGGTGGTGACAAAGCCCTGGTCGTCGACGGGCAGGAAGCCGCCGGGGAGGTTGACGAAGGCCCAGGACAGGCCGACGAGGAGCGCGGCATAGACCAGCATCAGCCGGCCCGTGCGCTTCAGCGAGAAGCCGACGGTGCGGGAATAGCCTTCCTTGCCGCCTTCGAGCATGCGGTTGAACCAGCCGAACACGCCCTTCTTCGCGTGACCGTGGCCGGCCGCGACGGGCTTGAGCAGCGTGGCGCACAGCGCCGGCGTCAGCGACAGCGCGAGGAACGCCGAGAAACCGATGGCGGCGACCATGGTGACCGAGAACTGACGGTAGATGATGCCGACCGAGCCCGGGAAGAACGCCATCGGCACGAACACCGCCATCAGCACCAGCGTGATGCCGATGATGGCGCCTGATATCTGCGACATCGCCTTGCGCGTCGCCTCCTTCGGCGGCAGGCCTTCCTCGGCCATGATGCGCTCGACGTTCTCGACCACGACGATGGCGTCGTCGACGAGGATGCCGACCGCGAGCACCATGCCGAACATCGAGAGCATGTTGATGGAATAGCCGGCGAGCAGCAGCGCGGTGCAGGCGCCGAACAGCGCCACCGGCACGACGATGGTCGGAATGATGGTGTAGCGGATATTCTGCAGGAACAGGAACATCACCACGAACACCAGCACCACGGCCTCGACCAGCGTCGACAGCACCTTCTTGATCGAGGCCTCGACGACAGGCGTGATGTTGTAGGGAATTTCATAACTGATATTGGCGGGGAAGAAGCGCGACAGCTCCTTCATCTTGGCCTCGACTGCGCTCGCAGTCGCCAGCGCATTGCCTGTCGGAGACAGCAGCACCGAGAGGCCCGCGGTCGGCTTGCCGTTCAGGCGGGTGTTGAACTGATAGCTGAGGCCGCCGACCTCGACCCGCGCGACGTCGCGCAGCCGAACGGTCGAGCCATCGGGATTGGCCCGCAGGATGATGGCACCGAATTCATCCGGGGAGGAGAGCTGGCCCTTGACCAGCACCAGCGCGGAGATGCGCTGGTCGGCCGTCGACGGCTCGGCGCCGATGCTGCCCGAGGCGACCTGCGCGTTCTGCGCGCTGATCGCCTTGTTGACGTCATCCGCCGTCAGCCCGTAGCCGACGAGCTTGGCCGGATCGACCCAGACGCGAAGCGAGCGCTCCGTCGAATACAGCGTGGCGCGGCCAACGCCGGGGATACGGCGGATCTCGCCGAGCACGTTGCGGATCATGAAGTCGCCGAGCCCGACCTCATCCAGGCTGCCGTCGGTCGAGTTCAGCGTGATGATCTGAAGCACCGCGCTGGAGGCTTCCTCGATCAAAATGCCCTGCTGGATCACCGCGCGCGGCAGGCGTGCCTCGACGCGCTTGATTCGGTTCTGCACCTCGACCGAGGCCGCGCCCGTATCAGTTCCCGGCACGAAGTTGGCGATGATCTCGACCTGGCCGAGCGAGTCGCTGGTCGATTCGAAATTCAGGATGCCGGAGGCGCCGTTGAGCTCCTCCTCGATCAGTCGCGTGACGCTGTTGTAGAGATTTTCCGGCGAGGCGCCGGGATAGCTCGTCGAGATCGAGATCGAGGGCGGCGCGATGATCGGATATTGCGCGACCGGCAACAGCGGGATCGAGATCGCGCCGATCAAGCAGATGAACAGCGCGACCACCCAGGCGAAGATCGGCCTGTCGATGAAGAAGCTCGGCATGGCGCGCTACCGCAACGTCTGCGCGTGCTGGGCATCCGCCGTGGCGTCGGCCTCGGCCCAGGACTGCGGCTTGACCTTGTCGCCGGCAGCGAACTTCTGGAAACCTTCGACCACGACCTTGTCGCCGGCCTTCAGTCCGTCGGTGACGAACCAGATGCCGTCCTGCACCGAGCCGGTGCGCACCGGCTGCACCGCGATGCGGTTGTCGTCCTTGACGACGAACACCTCGCTGCCGCCGCCGCCATTGCGCTGGATTGCCTGCTGGGGCACCGCGATGGCATCGGAATCGATGCCCTGATCGATGCGGACGCGGACATACATGCCGGGCAGCAATTCGCGCTTGGGATTGCGGAACTCGCCGCGCAGCGTCACCTGCCCGGTATGGGCGTCGACCTTGGCGTCGGAGAACAGGAGCTTGCCGTCGAGCGAATAGGTCGTGTTGTCGTCGAGCACGAGGCGGACTTTTGCGGCATCGGCCGCGATGCGATCGAGATCGCCGTTCTCGAAGGCACGGCGAAGCTGGTTCATCTCGGTGACCGACTGGGTGAAGTCCGCATAGATCGGATCGAGCTGCTGCACGGTGGCCAGATTGGTCTCGTTCTGCACCACGAGCGCGCCTTCGCTCACGATGGCCGCACCGACCACGCCATCGATCGGCGCGCGCACGGTGGCGTAATCGAGGTTGAGCCTGGCGCGCGCGAGCTCCGCCTTGCGGCCCTCGACCTCGGCCTGGGCCTGGCGCTCGGCGGCAATCGTCTTCTCGTTCTCGGCTTCCGGCGCGGCGCGCTGGCTGGTGAGCGTGGCGATACGGCGCGCCTGCTGCTGCGCCTGCATCAGCGCGGCCTCGGCCTTGGCGAGCCCGGCCTCGTTCGCCATCACCTCGACCTCGAACGGCCGCGGGTCGATGCGATAGAGCGCTTCTCCGGCCTTCACCTCGCTGCCCTGGCGGAACAGGCGCTCGACGACAATGCCGGAGACGCGCGGCCGCACCTCCGCGACGCGTGTCGGCGCGATGCGGCCGGGCAACTCGCGCACCACGGCGCGCGATTGCGGCTTGACGACGACGATGCTGACATCGGGTTCGGAAGGTTGGGTGGCGGAGACTGCAGAGCTGGATTCATCACAGCCCGCAAGCAGCGGCGCAAGGGCCGCGAGCATCATTGCAACGCATGCCGATCGCGCTCGAAGTCCTGACATGAAGTGGGGTGCCCCGGTATTGTTGAACAAAGCAGCACGCACGATGTCGAAGAGATTCCGCGCGGCTGACATGGTCAAAATAGAATGCACGTGCTGCGACGCAAAGCATGAAGCGGGCGGCGCAATGTCACACGCGCTAGGGCGCTGAGTTCGTGGTCGTTTTCAGAGCTCACTGGATTGTGAGTCGGGCGCCGTGCCGCCCTGCTGCGACAGAACATCGCAAGGGAGCGCTACGAGCCCGGCGTGCACGGTAAAGATGTAGATCATTCGACTTCTGACGGCTGAGCCGAATCTCGCGATCAATCAGCGTTGCCGCTTGTGCCCCTGAACGGACACGGCAGATCCAAATGCCCCCCGTGCGGTCCGACGCGATCGGCCCTAACTCCTGCCGTACTGGTCTTGATCGCAGGCCTGCAGGATGCGGACAAAATCGGCCATGCTGGATCGATCCCGATTGTCGGCCATCGCCGCGACCTGAGTATTGGACGCGGGCTGGCTTCCTTGCCAAAACCGCATGAGGAGGTCGGCGATGTTTCTCATGACGCACTCTCCGCAACCAACTGTGGCAGTCGACACCAATGACTGCGGCTCGATCAAGGCAAAGGCCGGCGGGCGTTACACCGCCGACCTTGTCCTGCAACTGCCTGCTCGCGGGCCGGTTCCGTTGCTTTTCGCTCTGCGTTCGTTAGGTAGCACCGGGCACTTGGATGACGCCATTGCGCGCGAGTATGAGGTGACCGTGCTGAGGTACGGCCTGGCTAGTGACTCGGTATAACTCGACCAGACGTCGGTTTAGTCCCAAGTATCGTAGTGCCAAGTATTCTGGTCCCAGGCATTCTAGTCCCAGGCCCCAAGGATTCGGACTGGCATCGATACCGTCTCATGATCGACGGACGAAGCCTCGTTCCGCGTGGGATTGCCGCCATGCGCCCGCGCGGCACCCGCCGCGACGCACGTAGCCCTGCCACCATGATAGGATGACGCACTGCCCATCAAGGCTGTCGGAGAGCGGGTCAAGCCCGGGCCGGCGCAGACAGCGCGAGATTGTCTTTGTCTTAAGACGGAGGACACTCCATGCCGAGAAAAGAGATTCTCGACCAGATCCAGAAGTACATCCACCCGTTCCGTATCTCCAGCGGCAAGGGCTTTCAGCTCGGAGATTTCGACCCCGGCGACACGCGCGGTCTGAACATGGAAAAGGGCGAAGCTGCCGACCTTCTTCAGCGGGGCACTCGGTGGCTCGCAGAAGAACAGGACATGCTTTACGCCCAGGACCGTTGGTCGCTCCTGCTCGTGTTCCAGGCCATGGATGCGGCTGGCAAGGACAGCACCATCAAACACGTCATGTCGGGGGTAAATCCGCAGGGCTGCCAGGTCTTTTCGTTCAAGCAGCCCTCACAAGAGGATCTCGCACATGACTTCATGTGGCGCTACGTCTCGCGTCTGCCGGAGCGTGGACGGATCGGAATCTTCAATCGTTCCTATTACGAGGAGGTCCTCATTGTGCGCGTTCACGAGGATATCCTGAAGCGGCAGAGGCTGCCGTCGTCGTTCGTGGGCAGGAGGATCTGGGGCGAACGGCTGGCAGACATCGCGCGCTTTGAGGATTACCTCACCCGGCAGGGCACGGTCATCCTCAAGTTCTTTCTGCATGTGTCGCGCGCAGAGCAGAAGAAACGCTTCATGAAGCGCCTCGACAATCCCGAAAAGAACTGGAAGTTCTCCGCGTCGGACGTGCGCGAGCGCAGGTACTGGGCCGATTACATGGGCGCGTACGAAGCGGCGATCACGGCCACTGCATCGGAGCAGGCGCCGTGGTACGTGGTGCCGGCCGACAACAGGTGGTTCACCCGTCTTGTCGTCGCCGCGGCAATCGTGGAGGCAGTGGAGAAACTCGACCTCGCCTATCCGAAGGTAAGTTCGGAGCAGAAAAAGGAGCTGGCCACGGCGCGTGCGGAACTTGCACGTGAAGCTTGACTGCCGAGGCGCAAGACGAGCCGTCTCATTCGCCTGCTTCCGCTGCAAGGACAACCTTCCGCAAGGCGCTTGACGAGCGGATGACGAGCTTCTCTGCCTCGACCACGAGGAAGAACAGCAATCCGCCCGCGAGAAGCCAGGGCCACACCCAAAGCGGAACAGATTCGTTGCCAAACATCGCCTGGACCGGTGGCACGTAGGTGAAGATCAGTTGCAGGATCACGACGGCAGCGATGCCGAGCGGCAAGTACGCGTTGCCCATGTGCGCCTTCAGGGAGAGCGACGAATCGAGCAGGTAGCGGCTATTCAGCAAATAGAAGACCTGGCCGATTGTGATGGCGTTGACCGCTACCGTTCGGGCCAGCCCATCCGATGCGCCTTGCTTCGTCATCCAGAAGAACGCCAGCAAGGTGTAGGCAAGGAGCGCCAGGCCGACAAAGATGATCCGCCAGATGCCGAAGCCGGTCACGATCGGGCGGTCTACTGCGCGCGGGGGCCGTTGCATCACATCGATCTCGTGCGGCTCGAAGGAGATGACGAGGCCCAGCGCGACCGAGGTGACCATATTGACCCAGAGCACTTGCGGAGCCGTGATCGGCATGGTGAACCCGACAAAGATCGCCACCGCAATGACCAGCGCCTGCGCGACGTTGGTCGGCAGCATGAATAGCATGGCCTTCTCGATATTGTTGTAGACGGTGCGCCCTTCCTTCACCGCCGCCGAGATCGAGGCGAAGTTATCGTCGGCAAGGATCATTTCAGCAGCTTCCTTCGTGACCTCGGTGCCCTTGATACCCATCGCGACCCCGATGTCGGCTTTCTTGAGAGAAGGCGCGTCGTTCACACCGTCACCCGTCATCGCCACGATTTGATTGTTGGCCTGGATCGCTTTCACCAGGCGCAGCTTGTGTTCGGGGCTGGCGCGCGCGAAGACGTCGACGGCGCGAACTCGTTCCTGCAGCGTCGCGCTGTCCATGTCCTCGATTTCGGCGCCCGTGATCGCGGTCTTGCCGTCGCCGAGCCCAAGCATCTTGGCGATGGCCGCGGCGGTGATCTTGTGATCGCCGGTGATCATGGTGACGCGGATGCCACCACCTTGGCACTCCTTCACGGCTTCGATCGCCTCCTTGCGCGGCGGATCCAGGAGGCCGATCAGGCCGAGCAGGACCAGCGTCCTTGGCAGATCGGCCGCGGTGAGACTGCCAGCCTTCACATTCGGGTTCCGGAGCCACGCGAACGCCAGCACACGTTCACCTTGGGCCGCGAGCCTGTCCGATTGTTCCGAGAAGCGATTGCGGTCGAGCGGGCTCGACTGGCCATCGCCGGTCTGCTGGCGATCGCAGTGTTCAAGAATGACTTCCGGAGCGCCCTTGACGAGCAGGACTTGCTCGCCGTTCGCATCTCTCTGGAGCGTTGCCATAAACTTGTGCTCGGATTCAAACGGAATGGCGTCGATACGCGGAGATGCAGCCTGCTCGAGCTGCCGATCCATGCCGAGCTTTGCCGCGAACGGATAGAGTGCGCCCTCGGTCGGATCGCCCTCCACCTTCCAGGTGCCCTCCTCCTGGAACAGTTCCGCGTCGTTGCAGAGCAGGGACACGCGCCCCATCAGCGCAAGGACCGGATCCTTGCCGGCGGGCTGTCCGTCCTTTTTGATTTCTCCCGCGGGAGAATAGCCATCGCCGGTGACCTGATACGCCGACTCGGCTGTGACGGCGGATACCACCATCATCTCCATGAGCGTCAGCGTACCCGTCTTGTCAGAGCAGATCCGCGACACGGAGCCGAGCGTCTCGACTGCGGGCAACCGCCGGATAATCGCGTTGCGCTGGGCCATGCGCTGGACGCCGATGGCCAGGGTGATCGTGATGAGTGCAGGTAGTCCTTCCGGGATAAGCGATACGGCGATGCCGACGACTGCCTGGAAGAGCTCCACAAAGTCGATCCCTTTCACCCACTTGCCGTAGGCGAAGATCAGGACGCTGATCACCCCGATTGCCGCGCTGATGGCGTAGCCAAATTTCTTGATCTGGCGCAGCAGCGGAGTCTCGAGCGGGCTGACGTCGGCGAGCAACTGGTTGATGCGGCCGAGTTCGGTCTGAGTGCCGGTCGCGACGACCAGTCCGGTCGCACGACCGGATACGACCATGGTGCCGGAAAATGCCATGTTCTCGCGATCGCCGACCGTCGCGTTCGCAGGCACCGCGTCGACGCCCTTTTCTGCCGGCACCGATTCACCAGTGAGGGCCGCCTCTTCGGTCCGCAGGTTCTTTGTCTCGAACAGTCGCAGATCCGCAGGAATCTTGTCGCCCGACTCCAGGAGCACGACGTCGCCCGGAACGAGCTGCTCCGCTGGAATCATGCGGGTTTCCCCACCGCGTACCGCCCTGGCCTCGGCGGTCAGCAAATTGCGGATGGAATCCAGTGCCTTCTCGGCCTTGCCCTCCTGAATGAATCCGAGGAGCGCGTTGAGAACGACCACGCCAAAGATGATCGCCGCGTCGACCCACAGGTTCAGCATCAACTTGGTGAACCCCGCGGCGAGCAGCACGTAGACCAGGATGTTGTTGAACTGTGCGAGAAGCCTCGCAAACGCGCCGCGTTTCCTGCCTTCGGGCAAGCGGTTCTGACCGAATTTCTGAAGTCGGGCCGTAGCCTCGGCCGGAGCAAGCCCTTTCTCGCAGCTGGTAGCAAGTCGCTCGACGACCTCATGCTGAGGTATCGCGTGCCAGGGCACCACCTCGTTGGTCGTGTTCGCATTCGCTGCTGCGCTCATGCCATTCTGCCTATCGGCCGACGTCTAGAACCGGTCAAGGCCGCTCAAGGGGTCGACATCCGACATTTCTTTCGAAGCCGCAATGACATGGGTTGTGATCCGCAAGTCCCTTGATCTGAATCAAGGGACTGAGACCCGTTGAAAGACCGGTTTCAATGCGGAGAAACCCTCACCCAACTTGGGGCTTCGCAGTATGGTTTGACGAGCCCCTCCGATGACCAACCGGTTCCGCGCTTGGTTTGGCGCGCAGACTTCGGATATCGGCCCCAACTCAGACCTGGTCTGAGCTCCGCTATCGCGCCGCGATCAGAGGCACAGCAGACCCGTGCACACCATCCGCGGCACGCCTGATGGCGAGCACGCGCCCTATGCCACCGCCTTCATGCGGTAATGGCTGACGCCCCATTCGGTGCCGTCGGCGTGGCCGAACAGGCCTGCGGTGGCGAGGAAAAACCAGCGCCAGCGACGCATCCACAATACGGTGTCGTTGCCATAGACCTGGCGCAAGGCCGCTTCAATGGCTTCACGATTGCGGTCGAAATTGACCAGCCAGTCGTTCGCGGTGCGCTGATAGTGCGTGCCGCTCCAGCACCATTCCTTCTCGACCTCGAACAGGTCGGGATATTGCCTGACAAGGTGATGGCTCGGCATCACGCCGCCAGTGAAGAAATGCTGCGCAACCCAGTCGTCGCGGTCGGTACGGTCGAACAAATACGAGCCCGAGCGATGGGTGAAGATATGCATGAAGAAGCGTCCGTCGACATCGAGCCAGGAGCGAACGTTCGTCAGGAGCTTGCGCCAGTTCATCATGCGCTCGAACATCTCCACCGAGACGATGCGATCGAAGCGGCGGTCGGGTGCGAACACGTTCATGTCAGACGTGACGACGCGGAGGTTTTGCAGGCCACGCCGTCGCGCCTCCTCCTCGATATGGTCGCGCTGCGAATGTGAGTTCGAGACCGCCGTCACCTCGGCATGCCGAAACTGCCGCGCCATCCACAGCGACAGCGAACCCCAGCCGCAGCCGAGCTCGAGGATCGACTGCCCGTCGGCAAGATCGGCATGCGCGACGGTCTGGCGCAAGGCTTCTTCTTCCGCCTCCTGCAACGTGGTCGCAGCCGTGTTGTAGAAGCAGGACGAATATTTGCGTTTGGGGCCGAGCACCGCCGCGAAGAAAGCAAATGGCACCTCGCAGTGCTGGATGTTGGCGGCATCGGCATGCTCGGCGATCGGCCGCAGCATCATCTGGCCGGCGAAAGCCGTGTCATCCGCCGCCGTGCGGTCAGCAAGGCGCGTCGCGGTGCGCGAGCACAGCCGCTGAATCGCGGCGCGGACGACCACGTCAGGTAACGGCACGCGTTCGGCGGTCTCGATGATGGTGGAGACGAAGCTCATGGGGTCGCTCCCTTGACCGTGGCTCTGAGCAGGAGTGGAAAAAGGCGCTGGTTCGCGCCTGACAGGCGCGGTAGCGATCGCCGGCGCAGGCTCGGAGACCAGCCAACGAAGACTGCCGGCGCCGACCAGTCCGGCCGAAAAAGCCCAGATGACGTCCACCGGGCCGGAATTGCTGGTCCGCTGCCATCCAGGCGAACGTCGTCGGAATCGCAGGCGAAAGCGCGCGAAGCGCCCCGCGATAGGTCATCATGCAAAAAATCCGACTTGAGTCTTCGGGAACGCCGGAGTTTTACAAAGTACCAAAGCTTCAAAGCCCGGTTTCAGCTTTAGGTTCCCTGGTTACCCCTGAAATCGGCCCCTTCCCGCTTTTTTTGGGCTGGCTCTGTGCCATAGTGCAGGCTGCAATTCGAGGTTTCGCAACGGATGACATCGGCCATGAAGCCTGGCACTTCGCCCCGCTCCCCCATGGACATCAACTACATCAAACTATCCTCCCCCAGCGTGTTCCTGGTCCGGATGCTGGTGTTTCTGGTGCTCTGCTCGCTGGTCGGGGTCGTGCTCTACAAGCAGATCATCACCGCCTTCTTCGCCAATCCCGGGCTGAACGCCCTGATCGGCGGTGTGCTGTTCATCGGCATCATCCTGGCATTCCGGCAGGTGATCCGGCTCTATCCCGAGGTCTCCTGGGTCAACAATTTCCGTATCGCGGATCCCGGGCTTGCGCCGTCGCGCCATCCGAGACTGCTGGCCCCGATGGCGGCGATTCTCGGCGGCGAGCGGTCCGGGCGGATGAGCATCACCCAGCAGACCATGCGGCACCTGCTCGATTCGATCGCGACCCGCCTGGACGAGGCCCGCGACATCTCCCGCTATATGACGGGATTGCTGGTCTTCCTCGGCCTGCTCGGCACCTTCTGGGGCCTGATCGAGACCGTTGGCTCAGTCGGCAAGGTGATCGACGGATTGAAGGTCGGCGGCGACGCCGGCGCTCTCTTCGATACGCTGAAGGAAGGCCTAGCTGCCCCGCTTGGCGGCATGGGTATCTCGTTCTCCAGCTCGCTGTTCGGCCTCGCCGGCTCGCTGATCCTCGGCTTCCTCGACCTGCAATCGAGCCAGGCGCAGAACCGCTTCTACACCGACCTCGAAGACTGGCTCGCCACCACCGTGCGCGAATATGGCAGCGGCGAGGTGGCGGCCGTCGCCAGCGGCGGCGGTGTGGCTTCCGGCGAGCTCCAGGCCGCGGTGGAGCGGCTGCGCTCGGTGCTCGAGGAAGGCAACGCGAGCCGCGGCACGACTGCGGCGATGGCAAGCCTTGCCGAAGCCATCCAGGCGCTGGTCTCGCACATGCGAACCGAGCAGCAGATGATCCGCGAATGGGCCGACGGCCAGGGCGAGCAGAACCGCGAGATCCGCCGCCTGCTCGAGCGCCTCGCCCGCCAGCCGGAGAAGAGTTGAGTACTCGCTGGGCTACCGTGCCCCGGACGCAGCGCAGCACGCAGTGGCGCGCTGCTGAGCCGGGGCCCAGCGTTACTTGAAATGTGGGTCCCGACTCTGCGGAGCAGCGTTGCACGCTGCGCCGCGTCCGGGACAAGAAAGTGGAGACAAGCGAGATGGCTCTTGCCCGCGCCCGCCGCAGCGAAGGCCCCTTCAACTACTGGCCCGGTTTCGTCGACGCGCTGTCGACGCTGGTGCTGTCGATCGTGTTCCTGCTCTCGGTCTTCCTGGTCGTGCAGTTCTTCCTGTCGCAGGAGGTCACCGGCAAGGACAAGGCGCTGGAGCAGCTCAACGCCAAGATCGCGCAGCTCAACGAGTTGTTGTCGCTGGAAAAGCTCGGCAAGCTCAGCCTCGACGACCAGGTGTCGCAGCTCAAGGCTGGCCTCGCCTCGGCCGAGTCCGAGCGCAACCGCCTCAAGGGCCTCTATGAGGGACTTGCGAATGCCGGCAACGATGCGCAGGGCAAGACCACCGAGCTCAGCAAGGCGCTGGACTCCGAGAAGCAGGTGTCCGCGCGCGCGCTGGCGCAGATCGAGGTGCTGAACCAGCAGATCAGCGCACTGCGGCGGCAATTGGCAGCGCTCGAGGAAGCACTCGACGCCTCCGAGAAGCGCGACAAGGAATCGCAGACGCGGATTGCCGATCTGGGTTCTCGCCTCAACGTGGCTTTGGCCCAGCGGGTGCAGGAATTGTCGCGCTATCGCTCGGAATTCTTCGGCCGCCTGCGCGCGATCCTCGGCAACCGTCCCGACATCCGCGTCGTCGGCGACCGCTTCGTGTTCCAGTCCGAAGTGTTCTTCGACACCGGCCAGGCAACGCTCCTACCCGAGGGCCGCACCGAGCTCGACACGGTCGCAAGCGCGCTGAACGAGCTCAACGGCAAGATCCCGAGCGAGATCCCCTGGGTGCTGCGCGTCGATGGCCATACCGACGTGCGGCCGGTCAGCGGTGCCAACTTCAAGTCCAACTGGGAATTGTCATCGGCCCGCGCGATCTCGGTGGTGCAATACCTGATCTCGCTCGGCGTGCCCGCCGAGCGCCTGGTCGCCGCCGGCTTTGCCGAATTCCAGCCGCTCGACACCGGCAACACCGAGGACGCCTTCAAGCGGAACCGCCGCATCGAGCTGAAGCTAACGGAGCGGTAGTGAGCTTCCACCTCCGCCCCTATCGCGCCGAGGACGAGGCGGCGGCGATCGATCTGTGGCATCGCACCTGGCAGCAGGCCTATCCGCAGATCGACTTCGCGGCGCGGCGCGACTGGTGGCGCGAGCGCTGGCGCAAGGATCTGGTGCCGAAGGCGGCGATCGTCGTCGCCGAGCAGGACGGCGCGCTGATCGGCTTCGTCACCATCGACGGCGAAGGTTATCTCGACCAGCTCGTGGTCGATCCCGGACAATGGGGTTCGGATACTGCGCGGCTTCTTGTGGATGAGGCCAAGCGCCTCTCGCCGAAAGGCGTCACGCTGCTCGTCAACAAGGACAACACCCGCGCCATCCGCTTCTACGAGCGCAACGGCTTTGCCCACGCGGGCGACGACGTGAACCCGACCTCGGGACGGCCGGTGCTGAAGATGGAATGGAAGCCGTAGGCGCGGCAGCCAGCCCCGCACCCGGCCGTCATTGCGAGCGCGGCAATGACAGGAACTTGAGGCACTTACGCCCCGCCACCGGCAACTGCCGTTCTACTTTGCATGGGGTTGTTTTCGAGGTTTGGACCGGGAGGCGCCCTCACGCCCCCTCGAACTGCAACCTTGCCAGCCGCGCATAGAGCCCGTTCGCCGCGACCAGCTCGGCATGCGTGCCCTGCTCGACGATCCGGCCCTGGTCCATCACCAGGATGCGGTCGCATGACAGCACGGTGGCGAGGCGATGGGCGATCACGATCGTGGTGCGATGGCTCATCAGCTCTTCCAGCGCAGTCTGAACCAGCGTCTCGCTTTCCGCGTCCAGCGACGAGGTTGCTTCATCCAGCAGCAGCAGTGGCGCATCGCGCAGGATCGCGCGCGCGATCGCGATGCGCTGGCGCTGGCCGCCGGACAGCGTCACGCCGCGCTCGCCAAGCGGGGTCTCAAACCCTTCCGGCAGGCGGCGGATGAACTCGGCGGCGTGCGCCAGCTCGGCGGCACGCTCGACCTCGGGGTCGGTCGCGTCGGGCCGGCCGAAGCGGATGTTCTCGCGGGCGGTAGCGGCGAACACCACCGATTCCTGCGGCACCAGCGCGATGCGCGCGCGCAACTCACGCGGATCAGCCGATCTGACCGGCACGCCGTCGAGCGCGATCGCGCCCAGCTTCGGATCGTAGAACCGCAGCAGGAGATGAAACAGCGTGCTCTTGCCGGCGCCGGACGGACCGACGATCGCAACCTTCTCGCCGGGGCGTACGTTGAGCGAAACGCCATCGAGCACCTTGACGTCGGGCCGCGCCGGATAGGCGAAGCTCACCTTGTCAAAGCCGACCTCGCCGCGCGCGGGCGACGGCAGCGCGCGCGGCATCGCCGGCGCCGTGATCTCCGGCTGCACGTGCAGGATCTCGAACAGGCGCTCGGCGGCACCGGAGGCGGCCGCGACCTCGCCCCAGACCTCGCTGAGCTGGCCAAGGCCGGCGGCGGCAAATGCCGCGTAGAGCACGAACTGACCGAGACGGCCGGGCGTGATCGAGCCGATCAGGACGTCATGCGAGCCGATCCAGAGGATCGCGACCACGCTCGTGAACACGATGAAGATGATGATGGCGGTCAGCACTGCGCGCGCCTGTGTCGAGGTGCGCGCCGCCTCATAGGCCTGCTCGACCTCGCCGCCGAAGCGCTTTCCGGCGAGCTGCTCGCTGGTATAGGCCTGCACGGTGCGGATGGCACCGACCAGCTCGGAGGCATAGGCCGAGGCGTCGGCGAGCGTATCCTGCGCGTTGCGCGACAGCCGCCGCACCCAGCGCCCGAAGGCGACCAGCGGCAGCACGATCAGGGGAATGGCGAGCAGCACGAAGCCCGAGAGGCGTGGGCTCGTGATCACCATCATCGCGACCGCGCCCAAGAACATCATCATGTTGCGCAGTGCGATTGACACCGACGCGCCGACCGCGGACTTGATCTGGGTGGTGTCGGCGGTGAGCCGCGAGACCAGCTCGCCGCTGCGTGCGGAATCGAAGAAGGTCGGCGAGAGCGAGAGCAGATGGCCGAACACGTCGCGGCGGAGATCGGCGACGATGCGCTCGCCGATCGTCATCACGAGGTAGTAGCGCGCCGCGCTTGCCAGCGCGAGCACCGCGACCACCGCGATCATCACCGCAAAATAGCTGTTGATCAGCGCGATGCCTTCCGGCGTGAAGCCGAAATCGATCATCCGCCGCACCGCGACCGGCACCAAAAGCGTGGTCAGCGCGGCAATCGTCAGCGCGACGAAGGCAAGCGCCGCGCGGCCGCGATAGCGACCCACATAGGGCGCCAGCGCCATCAGCGGCCGCAGCTTTGCCCGACCTTTGGCCGGCTGCTCGATCAGCTCGGCCTCGATCGAAGGGGTGTCCGCGGCGTTCATCTCGCCCTGATCGACGTCATCAAGCCGTTCCACTGCGCTCATGAGATCCGACCCATTGGATTAGTCCGCTCCCAATAGGCTGGTGCAAAGGTAGTAGCAAATCCGGGATGTCCCTTAGGGGCAAGCCCGGTTCGCTCATCCCGCAATGGCTTGTTTTGCGAGGTTTCGTGGGGTATAGAGCCGCCCAAATCCGTCATTCGCTAGCCACTCAATGAGGCGCCGGGGCGCCGAGGAATTGCCATGAAAGCCGAGATTCACCCGAATTATCATACGATTACCGTCGTGATGACCGACGGTACCGAGTACCAGACCCGCTCCACCTGGGGCAAGGAAGGCGACAAGCTCCAGCTCGACATCGACCCGAAGTCGCACCCGGCCTGGACCGGCGGCTCCGCCCAGATCATGGACCGCGGCGGCCGCGTCTCCCGGTTCCAGAAGAAGTTCTCGGGCTTCCTCAAGAAGGATTGATCCGGCCGATCAGGCCGCGACGAAAAACGCCCCTGGGAGACCAGGGGCGTTTTTGTTTGAGCCCTCAAACGAGCCAAAGGTCTGTAGGGTGGGCAAAGCGAAGCGTGCCCGCCATTTCTCGCGACGATCTGAAAGGATGGATGGTGGCAAGGCGCAGTTGCGCCTTTGCCCACCCTTGCGCCTGAACGCTTACCCCTCGAACGCGGCCTTGAGCGCGTTGAGCTGGGGCACCAGGGGATTGCCGATCGGCATGCGGTCCGTCGGCGGGGTGTGGATGCTGGTGTCGAGGCGGCGCACGCGCGTCTGCAGGCTCATCGAGCGGGTGATCAGGTCCTGCAATTGCTGCGGCAGCTTCTCGATCGTATCGGTGGGGCCGGGATCGGCCGCGGTCAGCTTGACCTTGGTCTTTTCGCGGTTGGCCTGAAGCAGCGTCATCTCGCCTTCCTTCACCGCGCGGTGCAGGAGCAACCAGGATGCGAGCTGCATCAGGCGGGTGGTGAGACGCATGCTTTCGGTGGCGTAGGTCAGGCTGACGGCGCGGTCGAGCGCCTTGGCCTCGGTACGGCCGGCGCCGTCGAGATAGGCGGCGGTCTCTTCGACCAGGTCCATGCCTTCGCGGAACAACGCACCGAACGCAGCCGAATTGGTGAACCGTTCGCTGAGTTGAACGAGAGCGCCGTCGGCTTGCAAACGTTCCATGGTTAACGCCCCTTACGCAACTGTTTACCATCCGGCTTTGGCGCCGGCTTATGATGAACAAATCATTGCGCGGGCCGGCCGCGAAGTCCAGCAGCAACCGCGTTTATGGTTTCCGCGCCTGATTGCACCAAGCCGGGACACGCAAGAAGCAAAACAAGGGCAAAAAAAGAGCCGCCGGAGACCGGCGGCTTTGAAAGTTGATAACAGGGAGGCGTCAAACAGAGTGGACAGGAGCCACTCGGTGTCCAAACGAGGACGGTTCCAGTCATAAACGCGAAAGCTTAATCGACCGTAAACGAGCGATTTTTTTGAGGGTTCGTTAGCCATGTCGGCCATTGGCCGAGGGGGGGTGCGGAACAGTCTCAAGGACAGCGGCTTCAGCGGGCGGACCATCAATCCTCATGGTGAGGAGCGCGCATCGCGCGCGTCTCGAACCATGAAGGCCCGGTTTCCGCGGCCATCCTTCGAGACGCGGCCTTCGGCCGCTCCTCAGGATGAGGACTGCAAGTGTTGCTACGTCTTGAAAACGCTATTCGCGGCATCGCGCGAGGCGCGCTTCTTGGTTGCCGCTTCCTCGAGCCTTGCAATCTCGGATTTCAGCAGTGAAATGCGCTCGGTCAATTCCTCGACCGATAACAGTGAGAGGTCCTGTCCGATCTCGTGGGTGATCTTCTTGCGTGGCCGGTCGTCATCGTCCATCGCCATCATCTCTCCTCCATCACAACCGAACCCGAAGCGGTTGCCAGCGCGTAGCCCGCTGGCTAATCAATTGCCTCGTTCTTCCTGCACCCCTAAGGCACGGGGACAATCAAGGACAAATCATGGAAAAGCTGCCTGCGCAAATGACCGTGGTCGCCATCTCCAAGCCCGGCGGCCCCGAGGTGCTGGTGCCGGAGCAGCGTGCGCTGCCACAGCCGGGTCCCGACGAGATCCTGATCAGGGTGATGGCCGCCGGCGTGAACCGGCCCGACGTGGCGCAACGCTCCGGCGCGTATCCGCCGCCACCCGGCGCCAGCGATCTGCCGGGGCTGGAGGTTGCGGGCGAAGTAGTGGCGGTCGGCAACAACGCCAAGCGGCACAAGATCGGCGACAAGGTGATGTCGCTGGTCGCAGGCGGCGGCTACGCGCAGTACTGCATCGCCCAGGACGCCCAGGCCATGAGCGTGCCGCCGGCGCTGTCGATCCAGGAAGCCGGCGCGCTGCCGGAAACCCTGATGACGGTCTGGCACAACGTGTTCGAGCGCGGTGGGCTGAAGGCCGGCGAGACGCTGCTGGTCCATGGCGGCTCCTCCGGCATCGGCACGATGGCGATCCAGCTTGCGAAAGCGTTCGGTGCGAAGGTCATCGTCACCGTCGGCTCGCAGGACAAGATCGATGCCTGCCTCAAGCTGGGCGCCGACCGCGCCATCAACTACAAGACCGAGGACTTCGTTGCCGTGGTCAAGGCGGAGACCGGCAATGCCGGCGCCAACCTGATCCTCGACATGGTCGCCGGCGACTATGTCGACCGCAACTATGATGCCGCCGCGGTCGACGGCCGCATCGTACAGATCGCAACCCTCAACGGCCCCAAGGTCAACGTCAACATCGCCAAGGTCATGGTGAAGCGCCTCACCCATACCGGCTCGACGCTGCGCCCCCGTAGTAATGCGGACAAGGCGGCGATGGTGGCCGCGATCGAGGCCAAGGTGATGCCGCTCTTGCGCGAAGGCCGCATCAAACCGCTGATGGACAGCACTTTCCCGCTGGAAAAGGCGGCAGAGGCGCACCGGCGGATGGAGACGAGTGCACATATTGGCAAAATTGTGTTGGAGGTCTAACCCGCACGACCCGCAGGCGAGGCGGAAACCCTTTGATTTTCCTCGCTTTCGTGGCATCTATCGCGAAGCGCCGAACCATCTCGTTACGTTCGGAAATGCGGTTAGCACTGAAGAGTTTGCGTCGAACGCGGAGAACTGACCTTGCGTCTGATCAGGTGCCTCGCGCCCATAGCGCTGGGCCTCATGATTCTTGTCGCCGCGTCGCCTGCACGCGCGCTTGATGCCGTCAGCGTCCGCAGCGACGCGCCCGCGATCGACCTCACCGCCGTACTCGAGCACCAGCGCAGTGACGCTGACCGAATCCAGGTGTCCACCGCACCCGGCACCGACGGCATCGTCCGCCGCATCGAGGTGCGCGCGCGCGAGGGCGGCCAGAACTGGGTGGTGTTCGCGCTCGCCAACAACACCGACGACCAGCTCGATCGCCTGATCGTCGCGCCGCATTACCGCATCGTCTCGTCGGGCCTGCTGTGGCCGGACCTCGGACTGTCGCGCATCGCGACCATCACGCCCTCGATCGGTGACCGGCCCGAGCGCCAGGAGAGCGCGACCGCAGACGTCTTCCGCATCACGCTCGACCCCGGCTCCGTCGTCACCTTCGTCGCGGAGCTGCGCACCGACAAGCTTCCTCAGCTCTATCTGTGGGAGCCGGAAGCCTACAAGGACAAGGTCAACTCGTTCACGCTCTACCAGGGCATCGTGATCGGCATCTCGGGCCTGCTTGCGCTCGTGCTCACCATCCTGTTCGTGGTGAAGGGCAGCATCATGTTCCCGGCCGCCGCGGCGCTCGCCTGGGCAGTGCTTGTCTATATCGGCGTCGATTTCGGCTTCTGGGGCAAGGTGCTCGACATGTCGAACAACGCCGAGCGCATCTGGCGCGCGGCGGGCGAAGCGATTTTGGCCGCGACGCTGCTGGTGTTCCTGTTCGCCTATCTCAACCTCAGCCGCTGGCATGTGCGCTATTCGCACATCACCGTGGGCTGGCTCGCGTTCCTGGGCTCGCTCGTCGCGCTCGCGCTGTTCGATCCAGCGGTCGCCTCCGGGATCGCGCGCATGTCCCTGGTGCTGATCGCCTTCGCCGGCTTTGCGCTGATCGTCTATCTCTCGACCCATGGCTTTGACCGCGCGGTGTTGTTGATCCCGACCTGGTTCCTGCTCGTGATCTGGGTGGTCGCGGCCGGCATGACGGTCGCGGGCTCCGTGACCAACGACATCGTCGGACCCGCGCTGCTCGGCGGCCTGGTGCTGATCGTGATGCTGATCGGCTTCACGGTCATGCAACACGCCTTCGCCGGCGGCGGCGCCACCACCGGCGTCGTATCCGACATCGAGCGGCGGGCGCTCGCGCTGGCCGGCTCCGGCGATCTGATCTGGGACTGGGACGTTTCCGCCGACAAGGTGTTCACCAGCCCCGAGACCGAGGCGCTGCTCGGCCTGAAACGCGGCACGCTGGAAGGGCCGGCTGCGACCTGGCTGGAGGTGCTGCATCCGCTCGACCAGGATCGCTTCCGTGCCGCGCTCGACAGCGTGCTCGACCAGCGCCGCGGCCGCCTGGTGCAGGATTTCCGCTTGCGCACTCCGGACGGCCATTTCATGTGGTTCGCACTGAAGGCACGTCCCGTGGTCGGCTCCGACGGCGAGGTCTCGCGCGTCGTCGGCACGCTCACCGATGTGACCGAGCTGCGCAATGCCGAGGAACGCCTGCTGCACGATTCCGTGCACGACAATCTGACCGGCCTGCCCAACCGCAAGCTGTTCATGGACCGCCTCGGCGCGGTCGCCAATTTCGCCAAGACCATGCCGACGCTGCGGCCGACGCTGATGGTCATCGATCTCGACCGTTTCAAGCAGGTCAACGATTCCGTCGGCATCGCGGTCGGCGATTCCATCCTGCTCACGCTCGCCCGCCGCCTCACCCGCATCCTGAAGCCGCAGGATACGCTGGCGCGGCTCGCCGGCGACCAGTTCGGCCTGATCCTGCTGTCCGAGCAGGACCCGGCCCGCATCACCGCCTTTGCCGAGACCATCCGCAAGACCATCCGCGCGCCAATCGCCTTCAACGACCGCGAGATCTTCCTCACCGCCTCGATTGGCCTCGCGCTCTCTGATCCGCAAGTCCAGCTTACGGACGAGATCATCAAGGACGCCGAGCTTGCGATGTATCATTCCAAGCGGATCGGCGGCGATCGCATCGACGTCTACAAGCCGGCGATGCGCGCGCGAAAAACCGACCGCCTGACGCTGGAAAGCGAGCTCCGCCGGGCCATCGAGCGGCAGGAGTTGACGATCCTCTACCAGCCGATCGTGCGGCTGGAAGATCGCTCGATCGCCGGCTTCGAGGCGCTGTCGCGCTGGGATCATCCAAAACTGGGACGGATGTCGCCCTCGGAATTCATCACGATTGCCGAAGAGACCGGCCTCATCGTCGACCTCGGCCTCTTCGTGCTCGACCAGACCGCAAAGCAGCTCTCGGTCTGGCAGCGCGCAATGCGCTCACGCGAGCCGATCTTCGCATCCGTCAACGTCTCCTCGCGGCAATTGCTCCGCCACGACCTCATCCACGACATCCGCACCGTGCTGTCGCGCTCCTCGGTCGCGCGCGGCACGCTGAAACTGGAATTGACGGAATCGCTGGTGATGGAGAATCCGGAGCACGCAGCCCAGATGCTGACTCGGATCCGCGAGCTCGGCACCGGGCTTTCGCTCGACGATTTCGGCACCGGCCATTCCTCGCTCGCCTATCTCCAGCGCTTTCCGTTCGACACCATCAAGATCGACCAGTCCTTCGTGCGCACCACGAGCCGCGGCACCCGCCCCGTGATCCTGAAGTCGATCATCGCACTGGCGCACGATCTCGGCATGGACGTGGTGGCGGAAGGCGCGGAGACCGACTCGGACGCTGTCGAGCTCTACCAGCTCGGCTGCGAATACGCGCAGGGCTTCGCCTTCGGCGAGCCGATGGACGCCGACGCCGCGATGCGGCTGCTTACGGAAGTGCGGCTGGAAGCAGCGAGCTGATCTCGCCGCGTGTCCGGTATCGTATCGTGGGCAAAGGCGCACTTGCGCCGTGCCCACCCTACGATACTGTTGGATGGGGAGAGACCGCCGATCGTCGCGCTACCTCCGCCGGTCGTTCTTCCGCTTCGTAAACCGCACGCTCGCACCATCAGGCATCCGTGTCGCCACGAAGCCCGCGGCGAGGCAGGCTTCGCGCTGCGGCATCTGGATGTCGGGGCTGCGCAGACTGTCCCACCATGAGGCGCGCTGCGCCGCACGCGGCAGGGCTGCGCCGATGATCTCCTCGATCTGGTCAAAGCTCAGCACGAGCTCCATCTGCTTCTGCCGCTTCAGGTAATCGCGCAACGCGTCGTAGTCGTTCACCGTCGTCCTCGATCGTTCGTCGGGGGCCCGCCCTTGCCGAAAAGCGTTAGCCCCGGAAACCGTTTCTTAACTGATTGCGGCACCGGCGTCTCAGTTTAAAGACTACTCAAGATTTCAGGTGCATCCACTAGTGTCGGGAGCAAGTGATGCTGGCTGGATGGCGCGAAGGCACGGCCCGGCGGCCGTGGCGAATCTCGGCGAAGTTGCTGATCATCTCGTCGGTCGTGACGGTGATCGGCTTTTCCGCCATTTGCGTCAACGTGATGTTGGACATGCGCCGTGGCGAGGAGGCGCTCGCCCGCCAGACCCTGGAAAACCTGACTACGACCATCGAAGCCGACATCAGCCGCAACATCGAGATCTACGACCTGTCGCTTAAGGCGGTGGCCAGCAACATGCTGCTGCCCGAAATCGGGACGGTCAGCAAATCGATCCGGCAGCTCATCCTGTTCGACCACGCCACAACCGCCAAGCATTTTGGCGCCATTCAGGTGTTCGACACCGACGGCAAGCTGACCATCGATGCATCCACGCTGGACCCGGTCCCGGAGAATCGCTCCGACGAGGAATATTTCCGGGTTCATCGCGACAACCCCAATGCAGGGCTGTTCATCAGCCGGCCGATGCTGTTTCGCGGCGCCTATGCCATCGTGCTGAGCCGGCGGGTCAGCGATCAGGACGGCGGCTTCATGGGCGTCGTCGCGGGCTCGATCCGCTTCAGCTACTTCCACGAGCTGTTCGAGCGGCTGAGCCTCGATCCGCAGGACACCATCACCGTGCTCAAGCGCGACCGCACCATTATGATGCGGCGGCCATTCGATCTCGACGTGATCGGCAGAAATCTGGCCGACCGGCAGAACTGGAAGGCGGACAATCTGAAGGAAGGCGGTTCTTTTGCGGGACAGGGCCCGGTGGATACGACGCCGCGCCTCTATGTCCGCAGCGGCAGTACCACCACCCCCCTGTTCGTCGTCGCCGGCAAGCCGCTCAGCGCCGTGTTCGAGCTCTGGCAGAAGGAAGCCTTGCGCATCGGCGCCGTGGTGTTGGTGCTCGCATTGTTCGTGCTGGGCTCGACGGCGGTGCTGGCGCGCGAGATCGGCCGACGCGCCAAGGCGGAAAACAAGCTCGAGGAGATGGCAACCACCGACGCGCTCACGGGCCTGCGAAACCGTCGCAAGTTCGATTCCGTGATCGACGTCGAATGGCGGCGCGCCATGCGGCAGAAGACGCCGGTCGCCCTCTTGATGATCGACGCCGATCACTTCAAGGCTTACAACGACACATTCGGCCACCAGGCCGGCGACCAGGTGCTGGTCGGCATCGCCATCTGCATCTCCGATTCCGTTCGCCGCGCCGGCGATTGCCCCGCGCGCTATGGTGGCGAGGAATTTGCCGTGCTGCTGCCGGGCACCTCGGAAGCGGACGCGTTCAAGATCGCCGAGACGATCCGCTGCAAGGTGCAGGGCTGGTCCGACGACCAGGCGAGCACGACGGTCTCCTGCGGCATCGCCAGCCTCGTCCCCACGGCCGGCATGGACTGGTCCATCCTGGTGACCGCCGCGGATAAAGCGCTTTATGCCGCCAAAGCCGGCGGCCGCAACCAGTCCGTGGTCGCGAACATTCCGAAACTTTCGCTGGTGGCGTGAACACGCCACACCGTCATTGCGAGCGAAGCGAAGCAATCCAGGCTGTCGCCGCGGAGAGATTCTGGATTGCTTCGTCGCGGAGCCTGTCATCCGGCCCGCCAAGGCGGGACCGCGTGGCTCCTCGCAATGACACCCGAGGCGAGAGTTCGCTATCCGCCCAGATACTTCTTCATCTCCGCGAGCAGGCCGTCGCGCAGTTCGGGGCGCTTCAGGCCATAGGCGATGTTGGCGCGCAGGAAGCCGGCCTTGGAGCCGCAATCATGGCGCTCGCCTTCGAACTCGACGCCGTAGAACTTCTGCGATTTGGCGAGTCCGATCATGGCGTCCGTGAGCTGGATCTCGCCGCCGGCGCCACGCTCCTGGGTCTCCAGGATCTTGAAGATCTCGGGCTGCAGAATGTAGCGGCCGGTGATCGACAGGTTGGAGGGCGCGGTGCCTTTCGGCGGCTTCTCCACCATGCCATCGACCTCGAAGATCTTGCCGCTGCGTTTTCCCACGCCGCAGATGCCGTATTGATGCGTGAGATGGTCCGGCACGGCCTCGACAGCGAGCACGTTGGACTTCTCGCCAAGCTGGCTTGCGGCCTCGATCATCTGCTTCAGGCACCCCGGCGTATTGAGCACGAGCTCGTCGGGCAGTACGACGGCAAACGGTTCGTTGCCGACGATGTCGCGCGCACACCAGACCGCGTGGCCGAGGCCGAGCGGTGCCTGCTGGCGGGTGAAGCTGACCGCGCCGGCCTCCGGCTGGTTTTGCGCGAGGACTTCCTGCTCGACCCTCTTGCCGCGCGCGGCGAGCGTCGAGTCGAGCTCGAACATGCGGTCGAAGTGGTCTTCGATGACGTTCTTGTTGCGCCCGGTGACGAAGACGAAATGCTCGATGCCGGCCTCTCTCGCTTCGTCATAGACGTACTGGATCAGCGGCTTGTCGACGATGGTGAGCATTTCCTTGGGCATCGCCTTGGTGGCGGGCAGCACGCGGGTGCCGAGGCCGGCGACGGGGAATACGGCTTTGCGGATTTTCATGGGATTGATCGAATACCTTGGGACGTGCGGACGGAGAGCAATGACATCTTGCTAGCCGGTTTGCAGCCGGTAACAAAGGCGGATGTTGGGCCCCTGCCCCGGGATTCAAAGGAAAAGGCCATCTACAAAATTTCACTTTCGTTAAGGTGTTGGCAACCGTAACAACGGCCTCCTGCAGCCGGATTTTGGCCGCACAGCTGGGACATGAGGCGATCGATGGCAGGACTTGCAGGAATGACCGGCGCAACCCTGATTGCGGCCGCCCTGCTGTTCCCGCTTCAAGCGCGCGCGCAGGGATCAAATGGCTTGTCGAACCTGTTCGGCGGCATCTTCTCCGGCTCCAACCCGTCGCCGGCGCAACCTGCACCCGGTCCGGGCGGCGCGCAGGCCGGAAGTCAATCTTGGAGCGGCGAGGACGGCGCTTCCGGCCACCCCCTGATGACCGCAGCCGCGATCCGGGAGGCCGCCGCGAATTTTGACAATTGCGTTGCATCGATGTGGCCTGATGCCGCACGCCGCAACATCACGCAGGAGAATTTTCAGCAGTTCACCGCCGGGCTCACACCCGACCTGCGCATCATGGATCTCCTGGACTCGCAGCCGGAGTTCACCAAATCGATCTGGGACTATCTCGACATCCTCGTGAACGACAACCGCCTCGCCAAGGGCAAGGAGATCCTCGCCAAGTACAAGGCGCAGTTCGACGCCACGGAGAAAGCTTATGGCGTCGACCGCTACATCATCGCGGCGATCTGGGGCATCGAATCCAACTACTCGACCCAGATGGGCGACCGAAGCGTGCTGCAATCCACCGCGACGCTGGCCTGCATCGGCCGCCGCCAGGCCTATTTTAGGGATGAGTTCCTCTCCGCGCTGGAAATCCTCAACCGTGGCGATCTGCGGCCCGAACAAATGCGCGGCTCCTGGGCCGGCGCGTTCGGCCCCACGCAGTTCATGCCGACCGCGTTCAAGCGCTTTGCCGTGGACGGCGACGGGGACGGCCGGCGCGACGTCGTCGACAATCCTTCAGACCTGATCGCGTCCACCGCCAACAATCTGAAGAAGGACGGCTGGCAGAGCGGCGCTAGCTGGGGCTACGAGGTGATGGTGCCCGACGGCTTCAACTACATGCTGGCCGACCGCGCCAAGGCGATGACGATCGCGCAATGGGAGAAGCTTGGCATCACGCGCGCGACCAGCCAGCCCTTCCCGCACCCGGCCGACAAGGCCTACCTGCTCGCACCGGCCGGCGCCCAAGGGCCGCGCTTCCTGATGCTGCAGAATTTCCGCGTGATCATGAAGTACAACCCGGCCGAGGCCTACGCGCTGGCGATCGGCCATTTCGCTGACCGGCTGCGGGGTGGCCAGCCCTTCGTGCAGCCCTGGCCGCGGCAGGAGCGGGAGCTGTCCCGCGCCGAGCGGTTGGAATTGCAGCAGCTCCTGGTCCAGCGCGGCTTCTACAAGGGCACGCCCGACGGCCAGTTCGGCGGCCAGACCCGCGACGCCTTGCGCAACTTCCAGGCCTCGATCGGGGCGCCCGCGGACGGATTTGCCTCTTCCGACATGCTGGAACGGCTGCGCGGACGGTAAATCCGTCCCGAAAGTAACCCTGAACACGAAATCCGGCCTCCGGCCTTGACGAGGGCGGCAGTTCCCCGGTGTATGGCGCAATCAAATCTGCCCGTTTGCGGCCCGATTCCGCTATTATATCGGGCCTATTCCGAAACCGTGGCACGTGCCTCAGAACTGCATGTCGAAGCCGAAATCATTTTTCAAGGCGCTGACCGAGACCGGCCCGTTGATCGCGCTGGGGACGGCGCTTGCGATCATGGTGTCGATTGCGGGCCCTGCGTCGGCGCAGTTCTTCAACTTCCCCGGCTTCGGCGGTCCGCCGCAGCGGTCTGCGCCACCGCGCAGTGGTGGTGGCTGGTTCGGCGGCGACTTCTTCGCACCATTCCAGCAGCCTCAGCAGCAGCAGGCCCCGCGCCAGGATTTTTCGCGTGCGCCCGCGCCTGCCAAGCGCGACACGACTCCCGAGAAGAACGTTCTCGTGATCGGCGACGCCATGGCCGACTGGCTCGCCTATGGCCTTGAGGACGCCTACACCGAGCAGCCTGACATGGGTGTGATCCGCAAGCACAAGACCACGTCCGGCCTGATCAAGTACCAGCCGAAGGGTGAGCCCTCGGACTGGGCTACCGCGGCCAAGGGCATTCTCGAGACTGAGAAGCCCGACGTCATCGTCGTCATGCTCGGCCTGAACGACCGCCTGGCAATCCGCGAGCCCGCCGCGGACAAATCCGACAAGCCTGCCGACAAGAAGAACGACAAGGGCGCGCGCGCCAAGCCGCAAGGCAAACCTGCGGACGGCAAGACGGACACCAAGCCCGGCCCGGATGCTGCCGCCAAACCCGACGACAAGCCGGCAGACCCCGACCTGCCGCAGGACGACGCCGACAATGCCGATGCACCGCAGACCGCCGCGCCGGAAAAAACCGCGCGCTCGCCGAACGGGCTCTATGAATTCCGCGACGACCGCTGGGTCGAGCTCTACGGCAAGAAGATCGAGGAGCTGATCGGCGTGCTCAAGGCCAAGGGCGTGCCGGTGCTCTGGGTCGGCCTACCCGCGATCCGCGGTCCGAAGGGCACCGCGGACATGCTGTTCCTGGATTCGCTCTATCGGGAAGGCGCAGCAAAGGCCGGTATCACTTATGTCGACGTCTGGGACGGCTTTGTCGACGAAGCGGGCCGCTTCCTCCAGAAGGGCCCGGACTTCGAAGGCCAGATCCGTCAGCTCCGCACCTCTGATGGCGTCTATTTCACCAAGGCCGGCGCACGCAAGCTCGCACACTATGTCGAGCGTGAGATTACGCGTCTGCTGGCTGGGCGCTCAGGCCCGATCGCATTGCCGAGCGAGCCGGCAACGCCGGATACCAGCGCCGAGCCCGGCAAGCCCGCGCCGCGACCGCTTGCGGGGCCGATCGTGCCGCTCGTTGCGGCCTCGATTTCCACCGATCAGTTGCTGGGCGGACCGGGATCGCGTCCGGCGGCCGTCGATGCACTCGCGGCCAAGACGCTGGTGAAGGGCGAGCCACTGACACCGCCGGCAGGCCGCGCCGACGACTATGCCTGGCCACGGCGCGAGGTCGGCCGCGAGCAGGCCAAGGGTGATACGCCGGTCGCAGCGACGACGCCTGAGGGCGGCGCCACTAATCCAAGTGCGGGCACCGCGCCGAATGCTGCTGCCGCGATTGCGCCGCCAAAGCCCGCGCCGAAGAAGCCGCCGGTCCAGCAACCGGCGCAGGCAACGCCATCGCTGCGCGATTTCTTCAGCTTCGGCTCGCCATCGCCGCCGCGTCAACTGGCGCCGCAGCCGCCGCGCAATCCAAATCCGGCGATCCCGCGTCCGCCGGGCAACGTTGGGCGATCGGCGGAATTCTGGGGTAATCCGCCGCGATAGATAGTCGTCTCGAGTAGGCTAGCTGTAGTAGCGCCAGCGGGGCGGCGGGCGGCGGGCTGGCCGCGACATCAACAGCGCGAGCGCAAAGCCGATGCCGCCGGCGATCAGCAGCGCGCCGAGCGGGTTGTCCTGCACTCTCTTTGCAAGTGCCTGCGTACCGTCGCGGAATGTATCCTGGCCAGCTTCATACGCATCCTTCGCGTAGCCGGCAGCGGTATCCGTAGCATCGCGCGCGGCATCCTTCGCCTGGCCGTACAGGTTCTGCACGGTGCCGGCCGCTTCGCGCGCCTTGGCCGAGGCCTGCGTCTTCGCGTCTCCCGTCATCTCACCGACCGCACCTTCGACGCGTCCGGCAAACTCCTTGGCTGATCCGGCAATCCGATCGTTGTCCATGGTGGTCCTCCTCGAGGGTCAGCCGAAGTAACCGATCAGCCGCAGCGCAGTTCCGCATCGTCGCTTAGAGAATGAGCCCGCCGTCGACGACGATGGTCTGACCAATGATGTAGGACGACAACGGCGAAGCCAGGAACAAGGCCGCACCGGCCATATCAGCCGGCGTGCCCAATCGCCGCAGCGGAATGCGTGACAGCGCTCCCTCGAGCCGCTGGGGATTGGAGGTCGTGACTTTGGTCATCTTGGTATCGACGAGCCCCGGCGCGATGCCGTTGACGCGGATGCCGTCCTCAGCCCAGGCTTCGCCCAGCGTCCGCGTCAATCCGACCGCACCGGTCTTCGAGGCATTGTAGGCCGGATTGCCCATGGTGGAGTGATAGGCGGCGGTCGACGAGACGATGATCAGCGACCCCTGCGCATCCCGCAACATGGGATGAAAGCGCGTGGCACAGGCCATCAGGCTCATGAGGTTGACTTCGACCACCCTGCGGAAACCGGCCATCTCGAATTCGCCGCGGTGATAGATCACTGCACCCTGTGCCAGCACCAGCACGTCGAGACGTTCGAACGACGGCTTGAACGCTTCGATCGCCCTGGCATCGCTGACATCGAGCTGGGCGTAAACAAGGCCCGTGAGATCCGATCCCTCCTCCGCCGAATAGTCCTTCGCATGGGCGCGCGTGCCGTAGACCGCAACTTGCGCGCCCTTGCCACGAAAGGCCTGTGCGATGCCGTTACCGATGCCGCTGGAACCGCCGACGACCAGAACCTGCTTACTCGAGAAATCGAGCTCGTTCATCGCGGCCTCCCTTTGCTTTTGCTTTGTTTGACGTGTGTGCGGATCGATGCCAGCCTTGTCAATCACACAACAATAGACAAGCGGGCCTCGAGGAAACTGCATGCCAGAGTTCAAGCAGCTCAGCCGATCCGTCAGGGGATTGACCGTTCTCATTACGGGTGCGGCAAGCGGCACGGGACGCGCCACCGCACGCGTGTTCGCCGCGGAGGGCGCCAATGTCGCCGTGACCGACTACGATGCGGATGGCGCGCAAGCCGTCGCCAGGGAGATCACCGCCAGCGGCGGCTCCGCCGAGGCGTGGAAGCTCGATGTTGCCAACGCCAAGGAGATCAGCCGCGTGGTGGGCGACGTCGCCGCGCATTTCGGCGGGCTCGACATCGTCGTCAACAATGCCGGCATTTCCGTGCGCGTCGCGATCGACGACGAAGCTTACGAAGATGCCTGGGCCAAGGGCATTGCGGTGATGTTGACGGCGCATCCGCGCATCATCCGCGCGGCCCTGCCCTACCTGCGCAAATCGAAGAGCCCGCGCATCGTCAATATCGCGTCCACAGAGGCGCTCGGCGCAACCGCGCTGCACAGCCCCTATTCGGCCGCCAAGGGCGGCGTTGCGAGCCTGACGCGCTCGCTCGCCGTCGAGCTCGGCCGCGAGGGCATCACCGTGAACTGCATCTGTCCGGGGCCGATCCGCACCGCGATCACCGACCGGATTCCGGAAGATCACAAGACGATCTATGCCAAGCGCCGCACCGCACTTGGCCGCTATGGCGACCCCGAGGAGGTCGCGCACATGACCTTGAGCCTGTGCCTGCCGGCAGCCTCGTTCCTGACCGGCGCGGTGATTCCGATCGACGGCGGCCTGATGGCGCGGAACGCGTGAGAGCCATGCGCGCATAGCGTTGACAGCGGCAGGCGCGGGGATACCCTTTTCACGAACAGAGCGGGCAAACCGCTTGCAGGCCCCGGGAGAGCGCCAGGAGAATCGCAATGACGATCGCCATCCGGCAGCTTCAGAAGCATTTTGTCGGCGAGGTCTCGGGCCTCGATTTGCGCCAGCCGCTCACAAAGGATGAGGCGCGCCAAATCGAGGCTGCGATGGACAGATACGCGGTGCTGGTTTTTCACGACCAGGACATCACCGACGAGCAGCAGATGGCCTTCGCGCTGAATTTCGGCCAGCGCGAAGATGCGCGCGGCGGCACCGTCACCAAGGAAAAGGACTATCGCCTCCGCTCGGGACTGAACGATGTCAGCAATCTCGGCAAGGACGGCAAACCGCTGGCGAAGGACAGCCGCACGCATCTGTTCAATCTCGGCAATTGCCTCTGGCATTCCGACAGCTCGTTTCGCCCCATCCCCGCAAAATTTTCGCTGCTGTCGGCGCGCGTGGTGAACCCGAAGGGCGGCAACACTGAATTTGCCGACATGCGCGCGGCCTATGATGCGCTCGATGACGAAACCAAGACAGAGATCGAGGATCTGATCTGCGAGCATTCGCTGATGTATTCGCGTGGCTCGCTCGGCTTCACCGAATATAGTGACGAGGAGAAGACGATGTTCAGGCCGGTGTTGCAGCGCCTGGTGCGCACGCACCCGGTGCATCGCCGCAAGTCGCTGTATCTGTCCTCACATGCCGGCAAGATCGTCGGCATGAGCATGCCCGAGGGCCGGCTCTTGCTGCGCGATCTCAACGAGCACGCAACACAAGGAGAATTCGTCTACGTGCACCAATGGAAGCTGCATGATCTCGTGATGTGGGACAACCGTCAGACCATGCACCGCGTCCGCCGCTACGACCAGGCGCAGCCCCGCGACATGCGCCGCGCAACGGTGGCGGGCACCGAGCCGACGGTGCAGCAGGCGGCGGAGTAGGCCAAGCGCTGCGTCACCTGCGAAGGTGAACGCGACCATCAGTAGCCCTGAGGAAATCAGGCATGCGCGGTCACTCCCAAAATTAAAAGTCGAAAACAACCCCATGCAAAGTAGGACAGCCGCCGCCAGCAAGGATGTTTGGTGGAGCGGACGTTTGACACGTCGGGCAAGTCGGCAAAACAAATCCCTCATCGCGCCCAGTTGCTTTTGGGCCAAAGCAACCCTCAGGTTGCAGGCAAAGCCCGCCGAACAGTCGAAAATGACCCTGAGCAGGCTCAGATGACGCCGCTACAGCGAGCGCGCCGTCGCGACGATCGGCGCGTGGTGCGGTTACGGCTTGCACCTCAAGTGACATGGCGTTCGCTTAGACGGCAAACGGGCAAAAAAAAAAATTCCAAGATAGGTCAGTATCGCTGTCCAGTGCGTCTTTACCGCAACAGCCGGTGAGAAAATCGAGCCGTCAAGCCTCACGCCTTCGTTGTGGCAAATCCAAAAGCTACGTCGATGCAGGATTGGGGCCCCCAGACTGAACACGGGGATCTGTGGTTGGGATTGAATGGGGAAACCGCGGCCGCGCGGTTGGCGACATTGAAGATTTGGCAAGTAAGCTGTATTGCCGGCGCACTGGGCGCAACTTCGCTTGCCGCGATTCATCAGATCGCGGCGACGCCCACGAGCGTCGCAACGCCGAATGCGAGAGTTGCCGATGCATTTGGCATCATCCCGCTGAACGTGACGACGCTGCTGACGAACGCCAGCGCGGAGTTGCCGGCTCCGGTCATCGAGGCGAAATTCGACACAAGATCATCGGCCAATGCGATTGTTGCGGCGGGGTTCGCAGACGCGGCGCCGGACTCGGTGATGCCGTCCGAAGTGACCAGTTCGCCGCCGCAAGGGCCAACGTTGCAGACCAGTGCGAGCCTCGATGCTACGCCGCCCACGAGCGAGTCAACGCCGCAGCTGGACCCGCCGCATGCTGCTTCTCCCAAGCCGGACGAAGGCGAGCTGCCGTATCTGAAGTACTACGTCTACTCGGAAGTTCCTCCGCCTGAGAAACCCGCGAAGATCGCCTTGGCGGCATTCGGCGACGTTCCGCTCGGAACGCCGGTCCAGGAGATCGAACGCGCGGCCAAAGCATTTGGAGTCGATGCCAATTTCATGAAGGCGGTTGCCAAAATCGAATCCGATTTTGATCCCAGGCAACGCACCGGCTCCTATATAGGTCTGTTCCAGCTGAGCAAGTCTGAGTTTAGGACTTACGGGTCGGGCGACATCCTCAATTCTCGCGACAATGCTGTGGCCGCCGCCTACAAGTTCATCACCGAGGCTGCGCTATTCGAAGCAACGACGCACGAGGAGCTGACGTTCGCCAATCTTTATCTGATCCACCAGCAGGGCTGGGAAGGAGCCGCCCAACACATCAGCCATCCGCAGCGGATTGCCTGGAAGTCGATGTGCGCGACTCGCGAGGGCATCGAGAAGGGCGAGAGATGGTGCAAGCGCGCCATCTGGGGCAACACGCTGCCGGCGGTCAAACGCGAATGGAAGTCGGTCGATCGCCTCACCTCGGGCGCGTTCGTGACGATGTGGCGGGATCGCGTCGAGACGCTCTATGCCCGCTACCCCGCGCCGACGCCGCGGCGGCGGGACGCTTGAGAGCTTTCGTTTGGTCGGGAACGTGTTCCGGCAATCTTCGAGTCCGATTTCCAGCGCCGGATTAGGTTTGCGTTTCGCTTTGAGACCACGCGGTTGCTCGCCCAGCGGCCCGATTGACCCAAGGATCGATCGCTGCCGCCTCCGAGACTAGAACCTAGCAGCCTGTCATCGGGTCGCCGAAGGCGAGACCCGGTGACGGGGCATGACCGCGCGGGTGTAACTACGCGTGCCCGGCCTCGTTCGAGAGCATGCCGGGATCGATGCCGATCTTGTGCAAGGCACGCGCGTACTTGTCCTCGACGTCGTCGCCGAAGATCAAATCCGCATCGGCATCGCAATGCAGCCAGCCATTGCTCTGGATCTCGGTCTCGAGCTGACCCCTGTCTCTTATACACATCACGAAGCCGCGCCCCGTATCGACCGGGCCACCGCGCAATACCTTCATGCTCTCGGCGTTCTCCGGCAGTTTGATCTGCGCGCCTTTCTTGATGATACCGAGCTGCTCCAGCAACTCCGGAAAATCGATGCTGCCGGCGGGATGATTGACGATGATGCCCATCGCGCCCTCGGCCGAATGGGCGCAGAGATAGATCACCGAGCGCTCGAAGCGGGGGTCGCCCATGACCGGCATGGCGATCAGGAGCCGCCCGTCGAGATAGCCCGCCGAATTAGAGACGGTAGGGCCGATCGCCGGGGTGCTATCGCCAGTTCTCTTGCCTGCAGAACCCATCGGTGAAGCACTCCCTCTCGGTTCATATCCTGATGTCGGGCTTGTCCGCTGTCAAATCAAGGCTTGCGTGGACCGAAATCCCCGAGCCTAACTCCCAAGCCGAATTCCCAAGCCGAATTCCCAAGCCGAATTCCTAAGCCTGCTGCCGGTTCATCCATCACAAGCAATTCAATGGTTTGCCCCGGATCGACCCTGTAAAGACGTACCATGCTCACCATAGTTCCCAAGCACGCTGCGACCATCGTCGCCGCAACCTTGCTCGTGTCGGCGCAGCCCTCGAGCGTCCGCGCCGACGACGCCTCGCCCTGGCAGCGCGACGGCCATTCTGCCGTGCGCCTCTTGGCGGGATCGCGCAGCGGCCCGGTGCTGCTCGGCGGCATCGCATTCCAGCTTCAACACGGCTGGAAGACCTATTGGCGCACGCCCGGGGACTCCGGCGTTCCGCCGCGGTTCGACTTCTCCAAGTCCGAAAATGTCGAAGCTGTGACGGTGATGTGGCCAGCGCCGCTGAAATTCGACGACGGCGCCGGCGGCCATTCGATCGGCTATCACGACCAGATCGTGCTGCCGCTGCGCATCGTCGCCAAGGCACCGGACAAGCCCGTGACCCTGCGCGCGGAGATCAACTACGCGGTCTGCGAAAAGCTCTGTATCCCGGTTGAGGCCAGCGCCGAGCTCGGCTTCAACAGCGTCGCCTCGACCGAGGACGGCACGCTGTTCGCGGCGCTCGACAGCGTGCCGAAGCCCGCCAATATCGGCGATTCCGCTCCGCTAACCATCCGCGACGTCAAGCGCGAGGGCGCGACGAAGGTGCTGGTCGACGTGGCCACGCCCGATGGGCGCAACGTCAACCTGTTCGTGGAGGGGCCGACACCCGACTGGGCGCTACCGATCCCCTCGCCCGTCGAGCACAGCCCAGCAGGCGTCAAGCGCTTCGCCTTCGAGCTCGATGGCCTGCCGCCCGGCGCCAAGCCCGACGGCGCCGCGTTGAAGTTCACGCTGGTGGGGCCGGAGAAGTCGTACGAGTTCAATATCAATCTGGATTGAGCCAAGGTGTCCTTCCGGGGCGCGCGTAGCGCGAACCCGGAATCTCGCGCCACAAGCTCTAGATTCCGGGCCCGATGCGGCGCCTGTCATCGGGCCGCGCTTTGCGCGGACCCGTTGGCATCGCCCCGGAATGACTGATGGCACCGTTTCTTAACGAATGGTTGCTACGCCAACCCTGCCGCATCTTGCGGGGGCGCAGGGATCTTCGACGTGGCCGTGACGGACGCACAACCCGCAACGAGTGAGCCCGTCGGGTCCTTCGCACGTTTGCGTGCCAGATGGACCGGCGTGGGCGGCGCCACGAGCGAGGCGTCGCTGACGCGACGGCTCGCTGGTACCATCTTCCTCATCCGTGTGATCAGCGCAGGTCTTGCCTATTTCTCGCAGATCCTGCTGGCGCGCTGGATGGGCACGTCCGACTACGGCGTCTATGTCTACGTCTGGACCTGGGTGCTGCTGCTCGGCAGCATGATGGATTTCGGTATCTCGGCCTCCGCACAGAAAATCATTCCCGAATATCGCACCAGCGGCGCGCACGCGCTGCTGCGCGGCTTCCTCTCCGGTAGCCGCTGGCTGACCTTCGTGGTCTCGATCCTGGTCTCGCTTGTGCTGGCAGGCATCATCTTCCTGCTCTCGCCATGGATCGATCCGGCCGCACGGCTGCCGCTCTATATCGGCTGCATGACGCTGCCGGCCTTCGTCGTCGCCAACACCCAGGACGGTATCGCCCGCGCGCATGACTGGATGCAGCTCGGCCTGATGCCGCAATTCATCATTCGCCAGGCGCTGATCATCGGTATCACCGCGTCCGCCTTCCTGCTCGGCTTTCATCTCGGCGCTACCGCCGCGATGGTGGCAAGCGCGGGCGCGGTATGGATCGCGATGACCGGCCAGATGGTGGCGCTGAACCACAAGCTCGCGGACCATGTTGAGGACGGCCCCAAGGCATACGACGTCAGGGGCTGGCTAGCGATCTCGCTGCCGATCCTGCTGGTCGAGAGCTTTTATCTGCTGTTGTCCTACACCGATGTGCTGGTGCTTCAGCAATTCCGCCCCTCCGACGAGGTTGGCGTCTATTTCGCCGTGGTGAAGACGTTGGCGCTGGTGTCCTTCATCCACTACGCGATGTCGGCGACGACGGCGCATCGCTTTGCCGAATACAACGCGCTCGGCGACAAGAACCGTCTGTCGGCCTATGTCGCGCACGCCATCAACTGGACGTTCTGGCCCTCCCTCGCCGCGACCGCCGTGCTGCTGGCACTCGGCAAGCCGCTGCTCTGGCTGTTCGGACCGCAATTCGTGATCGGCTACGACATCATGTTCATCGCCGCGGTCGGGCTCGTGGTGCGCGCCGCGATCGGGCCGGTCGAGCGCCTCCTCAACATGCTCGGCCACCAGAAGATCTGTGCGCTCGCCTACGCGCTGGCCTTCGTGATGAACGTCATCCTCTGCATCGCACTGGTGCCGCACTTCGGCGGCCACGGCGCGGCGGCCGCAACGTCGATCTCGCTCAGCTTCGAGACCGTGCTGCTGTTCTGGATCGTCCGGCAGCGGCTCGGCCTGCATGTGCTGGCCTTCGGAAACTAACGCCGGTTGCTGGTCCGCGACCCGGCCAGCAAGAGGTCTGTGCAAAATGCTTCACCTGGATTGCCTCCCTCGAAACGTGCGTTTCGCGGAATGCTTGAGAATTGGACGAAATACCCCCTCGCCATCCACCCGCAGCATGTTTTTTCTTATTTGATCCAAGCAGTTGCAGTTCAGGGGAAGTTTATTCTACGTCGTATTGCCCTGTAGACGAGATAAACCTAGATTCCTCCCAGACATGATTGATCCGCTCTACGTCGCTTCGGGATTCGGCGTCGGCCTGCTTGTCGGGATGACCGGCGTTGGCGGTGGCTCGCTGATGACCCCGCTGCTGATCCTGTTGTTCGGCGTCCACCCATCGACCGCGGTCGGGACCGACCTGCTCTACGCCGCCGGCACCAAGACGGGCGGCAGCGTGGTGCATGGCTGGTCGCGCAGCGTGCATTGGCCCGCCGTGCTGCGGCTGGCCTGCGGCAGCATTCCGGCAAGTGCTCTGACGCTGTTCGTGCTGTGGAAGCTCGATCTCAAGAGCGACGCCGAGCGCGGCCTGGTCAATCTGGTGCTGTGCTTCGCGCTGCTGCTCACCGCAACCTCGCTGATCTTTCGCAAGGCGATCATGGAGCGCTATCGCAGGACGCTCGAAGGCGTCGACGACCGCACCACCGCGATCGCGACCGTGGTCACCGGTGCCGTGCTCGGCGTGCTGGTCTCGATCTCGTCGGTCGGCGCCGGCGCGGTCGGCGTGACCGTGCTGCTCCTGCTCTACCCGCGCCTGCCGATGGCGACCATCGTCGGCTCCGATATCGCCCACGCCGTGCCGCTCACGCTGGTGGCCGGCACCGGACACTGGGCGCTTGGTGACGTCGATTGGGCGCTGATGGGCGTGCTCCTGATGGGCTCCCTGCCCGGCATCGTGCTCGGCAGCTTCAGTGCCACGCGCGTGCCGGAGACGGTGCTGCGCCTGACCCTTGCCAGCGTCCTCTTCGTGGTCGCCGGCAAGATCATGTTTGCGGAGCTGAACCTGTCGTCCGCGATCGTCACCGCGCTGGCCTGGACTCATTGAACGCAGATCGGCCGCACAACTCACGCTGTCATCGACCAGCTTGCCGCCTCCGCTGAAGCTTCGGCGAGCCGAGTTTGCGAGCCTTGTTGGAGCCTTGGCGGAGACGGGACCGGGCGAAACCGCCCAGTACTCGGCTATGATTGAATCGACAGGCCGTGGCGTACTGGACGCCCCACCGGGGCCCGTCATCGGGCTCGCCGAAGGCGAACCCCGGTGGCGGGCCTGACAGAGAGTGGATTTACTCCGCCGTCCAGCCGCCGTCGATCGAGAGATTGGTGCCGGTGATCTGCGCGGCATCATCGCTGCACAGGAACAGCGCCAGCGACGCCACCTGCTCGGACGTGACGAACTCTTTCGTCGGCTGCGCGTCGAGCAAAACGTCATGAATGACCTGCTCGCGCGTCAGATTGCGTGCCTTCATCGTGTCCGGGATCTGCTTCTCGACCAGCGGCGTCCAGACATAGCCTGGGCTGATGCAGTTGCAGGTGATCTTGTGGGTCGCAACCTCGAGCGCCACGGTCTTGGTGAGGCCGGCGATGCCGTGCTTGGCCGAGACGTAGGCCGACTTGAACGGCGAAGCGACCAGCGAATGCGCAGATGCCGTGTTGATGATACGGCCCCAGCCCTTCTTCTTCATGCCGGGCACCGCGGCGCGGATGGCATGGAAGGCCGAAGAGAGATTGATCGCGATGATCTGATCCCACTTCTCGACCGGGAACTCCTCGATCGGCGAGACGAACTGGATGCCGGCGTTGTTGACGAGAACGTCGACCGAGCCGAAGGTTTTCTCGCCGAGCGCGATCATCTGCGCGATCTCGGCGGGTTTGGTCATGTCGGCGGGCGAATAGATCGCCTTCACCTTGAAGTCGGCCTCGATCTTGGCGCGCTCCTTCTCGATATCCTCGGGCGAGCCGAAGCCGTTGATGACGACATTGGCGCCCGCCCCAGCGAAGGCACGCGCATATGCGAGCCCGATGCCGCTGGTCGATCCGGTCACGACGGCGTTCTTGCCTGACAGACTACCCATTTTCGTTCGCTCCTTTTGAGGCCGGGGGCGCGGTGACGTCCCCCGTGAGATCATAGGTCACCATGGTCTCGCCGGATTGCGGCTTTTCGAGCCAATCCTTGTGGCGCATCGACAGGTGCACGTCGCGCACGCCGGCTTCCCAATGCTCGACCATGGCGACATGCGAGAAGTCGTAATCCTTGGACGAGGATTCATAGTTCTTGCTGCGGTAGATCAGATGCACCACGGTCACGGTACTTTCGCGCGATGCCTTGGCGAGGAATTCGACGGAGGGATCGTTCTTCAGGTAATCCGGCAATTTGCTGATCAGGTCGCGCACGGCCCTGCGGGCATTGTGCAACTGCCTGTTCTTGTCGGTGTTCATGCGCGTACGGCTGGAAAAGCGGATGTCCTTCTCGCGCTCGGCCGCCTCGAGCAGCGAGTTCGGCAGCTCACCACGCGCGCTGAACAGGTCGACCTGGAAGATCAGGAGGTCGCGTTCGAGCTCCGCGTCGAGCACATAGTCGAGCGGCGTGTTCGAGGCGATGCCGCCGTCCCAGTAATGCTCGCCATCGATGACGACGGAGGGAAAGCCCGGCGGCAGCGCGCCCGACGCCATGATGTGCTCGGGCCCGATCTTCTTGCCGAGCCTCTTGAACTCGTAATTGTCGAAGTAGCGAAAATTGCCGGAGGTGACGCCGACCGCGCCGACCGACAGACGCGTCTTTAGATCGTTGATGCGGTCGAAATCGACCAGCCGTTCCAGCGTCTTCTTCAGGGGCGCGGTGTCGTAATAGCTCTCCGATTCCGGATGACCCGGTGGCCAGAGTGGCGCCGGCGGGACCCGAGGGACGAAGAAGCCGGGCACGCCGAAGGTCGCAATCAACGCGGCACTCGTGGAGTTGAACAGCTCGCGGCTGTGATCACTCTTGCCGATCGGCTTCCACGGCACCGGCGCCGACACCATCTCCCAGAATTCCTTCAGCCGCTTGATGCGGGTCTGGCCCTCATTGCCCGCAATGATGGCGGCGTTGACCGCGCCGATCGAGATGCCGGCAACCCATTCCGGCTCGAAGCCGAAATGGCACAGCGACTGATAGGCGCCCGCTTGATAGGAGCCGAGCGCACCACCGCCCTGGAGCACCAGGACACGCTGCGCATTGGCGGGGATTCTGTTCGATGCCGGGCCTTGATGATCGGTCATGAGAGGATCAATGGACTGAGGGCAGCCCACCGTGACCCCAGTTCACGGCGGCGTCAATGTTTTGGGGATCAAGACTGGCTTATCGGGGCTCGGTAGCCGCCATAATCATCGTCCAGAACACCTTGTATTTGGTGTTCGGAGCATAGCTCGCCGCTATACCCAATTTTGTGACACCGCTTTTGAGCATGTTGGCACGGTGTGGCGGCGAGTCGCGCCAGCCGGAAAATGCTTCCGCCAGCGTATGATAACCGGCCGAGATGTTCTCGACCGCGACGGTCGCCGGATAGCCGCCGGCGGCGAGCCGCTTGGCGAGCGGCGCACGGACGTCGTGGTCCATCTTGTTGGCGGTCGCCATCGCCTGGGACTGGGATTCGGCCAGTCGCATCAGGTCGGGATCGATGACGATGGTGCCGAGGCCGTTGTTCTGGCGGTACTGCGAGATCATCACGGCCGCGGCCTGCGCATCGAGCCGAGCGCCTGAGACGGCCATGTCGGCATACATCGACGGCTGTTCGACCGGCGCTTCGTTACCCGCGCAACCGGCGAGAAGCAAAGCGATGAGAATTGCGGCCGTAGCGCGCATGAATCGGGCCCCCAAGAAGACGGGCCGTTGTTGCATACCAACCGTGGCTGAAAGGTGAATTTTACGGAAAATGCTGCCGTCGTTCCGGGGCGATGTGAAGCGTCGAACCTGGAATCTCGAGATTGTGGCACGGCTTCCGAGGCCGCACTATCGCACCCCGGAAATACCGGCCTCAGGCGCCCGCAAATATCCGGTAACGGCGGAGCTCCAGGCCGACCCTGTCGCCGGCGTACAACTCCTTGTCGCGGGGGGCGTCGATCTCGATGGTTTCGCCACCCAACAGCGCGACTTCGGCACGCTGCACAGGGCCGAAGTTCCGCACATGCTGCACGGCGCCCTCGAAGGCGCCACTGCCGGGCGGGCCGACGAGCATGTCGTGTCGCCGTACGAACAGCCGTGACGCGCCAGACGTGAGCCCATCAGCTGCGAGCCCGAGCGGCCGATCACCAAGCCGGACCACGCCATCGGCAACCTGAACCGGCAGCTCGATGGATTCGCCGATGAAACCGTGCACGAAGGCGGTTGCCGGTCGTTCATAGACGTCAGCGGGAGAGCCGATCTGCTCGATCTTGCCCTTGTCCATCACCACGACGCGGTTGGCGACTTCGAGTGCCTCCTCCTGGTCGTGCGTGACGAAGATCGAGGTGACGTTGATCTCGTGGTGTAGCGAGCGCAGCCATTTGCGCAGCTCCTTGCGCACCTTCGCATCCAGCGCACCGAAGGGCTCATCGAGCAACAGGATGCGCGGCTCGATTGCGAGCGCACGCGCCAGCGCAATACGCTGGCGCTGGCCGCCAGAGAGCTGGCTTGGATAGCGGTCGGCGAGCCAGTCGAGCTGCACGAGATCGAGCAACTCCTTGACGCGCGAGCGGATCGCCGCCTCCTCTTTCCTCGCCGCGCGTGGCTGCACGCGCAGGCCGAAGGCGACGTTCTCGAAAACGGTCATATGGCGGAACAGCGCGTAATGCTGGAACACGAAACCGACATTCCGCTCGCGCGCGCCCCGCGCGAGTGCGTCCTCACCGTTGAAAGAGACTTCACCCGAATCCGGCCAATCCAGGCCGGCGATGATCCGAAGCAGCGTGGTCTTGCCGGAGCCGGAGGGACCGAGCAGCGCCAGCAACTCGCCATTGTCGACCTTGAGGTCGACGCCGTCGAGCGCCGCAAAGCTGCCGAACTTCTTGACGAGATTCTTGACTTCAATGGTCACGGGAGTCGTGTCCTTCGTCCAGATGACGTTCGAGAACGGTTTTGGCAATTAGCGTTATCAGTGCCAGCATCGCGAGCAGCGAGGCGATCGCGAACGCGGCAACGAACTGGTATTCGTTGTAGAGGATCTCGACCAGCAGCGGCATGGTGTTGGTCTCGCCGCGGACATGGCCGGACACGACAGAAACCGCGCCGAACTCCCCCATCGCGCGCGCATTGCAGAGCAGCACGCCATAGAGCACGCCCCATTTGATATTGGGCAAGGTCACACGGAAAAACGTTTGCAGACCCGAGGCGCCAAGCGAGATCGCGGCCTCTTCCTCCTGCGTGCCCTGTTCCTGCATCAAGGGGATCAGCGCACGCGCCACGAAAGGGAAGGTCACGAAGGTGGTCGCGAGCGCGATGCCGGGCACCGCGAACAAGATCTGGATGTCGTGATCACGCAGCCAGCCGCCGAAATAGCCCTGCGCGCCGAACAAGAGCACGAAGACGAGACCCGAGATCACAGGGCTGACGGAGAACGGCAGGTCGATCAGCGTGATCAGGAAGGTCTTGCCCTTGAACTCGAATTTGGCGATCGCCCAGGCCGCGATCAGACCGAACACGAGATTGAGGCCGACCGAGATCGCAGCCACCAGCAGCGTCAGCCGGATCGCGGCCAGCGCCTCCGGCTCCGACAGCGCGGCGAGATAGGCCATGATGCCCTTGGAGAGGGCCTGCGCAAACACGACGACCAGCGGCAGCACGACGAAGACGGTGAGGAAGAGGATCGCAGCGGAGGTGATCGCGATCCGCACCGCCTTCGGTTCGGTACGAAGATTTTCGCGCGTGGCGACCGCACGCAGGCGCGCTTTTGCGTCGGGCGAGGAGAGCGAGACTGAATCGGCGATCTGCATCGTCATCGTATCCGCCCTCAATGTACCGGGATCCGGTTCTGCGCCCAGCGCTGCAACCGGTTGACCGCGAAGATGATGACGAAAGAAACGACGAGCATGATGACCGCGATCGCGGTCGCGTCGGCATAGCGGAATTCAGAGAGCCGGATCACGATCAGGAGCGGCGCGATCTCGGACACGTTCGGCATGTTGCCGGCAATGAAGATCACCGAGCCGTACTCGCCGACGGCGCGGGCGAAGGCGAGCGCCAGTCCGGTCAGCAGCGCCGGCGCGAGCGAGGGCAGGATCACGCGAATGATGGTCTGCCAACGGCTGGCCCCCAGACTTCCTGCCGCCTCCTCGATCTCGGGATCGAGATCCTGCAGCACCGGTTGCACGGTGCGCACCACGAAGGGGATGCCGATGAAGATCATGGCGATGAAGATGCCGAGCGGCGTGAACGCGACCTTGATGCCGAGAGCTGCGAGCGGCGCGCCCAGCCAACCTTTTTCCGCGAACAGCGAGGTCAGCGCGACACCGGCAACCGCCGTCGGCAGCGCAAAGGGCACGTCGACGATGGCATCGAACAGCCGCCGGCCAGGGAAGCGATAGCGCACCAGCGCCCAGACGATGATGCTGCCCATGACGAGATTGACGCAGGCCGCAGCAAAGGCGAGCCCGAAGGACACCCGCAGCGCGTTCAGCGTGCGGCGGCTGGTCAGGATGGCCCAGAACTGCTCGGGGCTCAGCTCGAGCGTGCGCAAGAAAAGACCCGCGAGCGGAATCAGGATGATGATCGACAACCAGGACAGCGTTAGTCCCATCGTGAGACCGAAGCCCGGCAATGTCCGTCGTCTTGCTGCGATTGCGCTCACCAGGCCCCCTGCTAAAGCCTCCTAAAGCGCGATGAGATTGAGATGATTCATCATCGCGCTTCAGGTTGTTGTTTGAGCATGATCTCTTCGGAAAACCGCTTCACACTTTTCCGGATCATGCTCCAAGACAGCGCCCGATCAGTTCTTGTAGATCTGATCGAAGACGCCGCCATCGGCAAAATGTTCCTTCTGCGCCTTGGTCCACCCGCCAAACACGTCGTCGATAGTGAACAAGCTGACCTTTGCGAAAGAGTTCTCGTATTTCTTCGCGATCGCCGGATCACGCGGACGGTAGAAGTTGCGCGCCGCGATTTCCTGACCTTCCTTGGTATACCAATATTGCAGATAGGCATCGGCTACGTTGCGGGTGCCCTTCTTGTCGACCACCTTGTCAACGACCGCGACTGGCGGCTCGGCGAGGATCGACTGCGGCGGCGCCACGATCTCGAATTTTTCCGGGCCGAATTCCTTCAGGGCCAGGTATGCCTCGTTCTCCCAGGCGATCAACACGTCACCGACGCCGCGTTCAACGAAGGTCACGGTCGAGCCGCGGGCACCGGTATCGAGGACAGGCACCTGCTGGTACAGCTTGCCGATGAACTCCTTGGTCTTGTCGACGGAGCCGTACTTCTTCAGCGCGTAGCCCCAGGCTGCCAGATAGTTCCAGCGCGCACCGCCCGACGTCTTCGGGTTCGGCGTGATGACGGCGACGCCCGGCTTGATCAGGTCGTCCCAGTCCTTGATGCCCTTGGGGTTGCCCTTGCGCACCAGGAACACAATCGTCGACGTGTAGGGGGACGAATTCTCCGGTAGTCGCTTTTGCCAGTCGGCGGCCGTAAGGCCCTTGGCCGCGATCGCGTCGATGTCATAAGCGAGCGCGAGCGTCACCACGTCCGCCTGCAAGCCGTCGATGACGCTGCGCGCCGACGCGCCCGAGCCATTATGCGACTGCTTGATCTCGACGCTCTTGCCAGTCTCCTTCTGATAGGCGTTCGCAAACGCCTTGTTGAATTCGACATAGAGCTCACGCGTCGGATCGTACGACACGTTCAAGAGGTTGATGTCAGCAGCGAAAGCCGAGCTTGCCCAGAGGAGGCCTGCCGCGAGCGGAACAATACGGCGGATCATGTCCATCTCCATTTACCTCGACGACATCGGCGTCATCGATGGCATGCGGGCATAACTCGGGTCGAAATGCTTCTAAGTCAACGGAACCGGATTTTCTTGTTTGCGGCGACGTAGCGCGGCTGTGCTACGGAATCTTCATCGTGTGGATGCCGCATTCTGTTTTGCCGCGGCCGCGCCAACGGCCCGCCCGCTCGTCCTCGCCTTCAGCCGCGCGGCTGGTGCAAGGCATACACCCAACCGACAGGAAACCTGAGGCCTGAAGTGGATGCTGCGGCAATTTGGCACGCGCGAAGATCGCCTTGATGTCTTCGCGCGAAACGTTGGCGAACGGATTGAACTTCAATCGCGCGCCATCATCTTCGACCACCGGAATCTCGGCGCGCACGCCACCCTGAAAACGCTTGCGGCCGTTGATCCATGCGGTGAACGGTTTCAGCGCCCGCGCCAACGGCTCGACTTTGCGGATACGGCAGCAGGCGTCGGGATTGGAGAACCAGAGATCGCGATCGGGATCCTCGCGCGTCAACGTCTCCGCCAGAGGCGCGATCGAGCGGACATCCTTCAGTCCGAGCGTCGCGATCAGCGTGTCGCGATAGGCGAGCGTCTCCTCGAACAGCCAGCCGGTGTCGAGAAAGACCACCGGGATCGCCGGATCGACGTCGGCCACCACCTTGAGCAGCGCAGCCGATTCCGTTCCGAACGATGACACGACCGCCAATCGTTCGCGCCCGACGACCTTCAATGCCGCAGCAACGACCTCTCCGGGCGCGGCATCGCGCAACGCGCGATTGAGCTCGTCGGCCGACGGCAGTGCCGGCGCGGCCGACAATGAATCCCCGGGCGCGATCGCGTTCACGTGCCGACACCTTCCGAATGGCGCAGTTGCATGCGCCGATGCAGTGCGGTGATGCGGCCATCGCCGGTCGGCTGGTAGAACACCGAATAGCGCTTCACGGTCTGCGTAAAGGCTTCCGCATCGGCCTGCTTCTTGACCTCGAAGCTGTCGAAGCCGGCGCGCAGCATGAACACGAACTGGTCACGCAGCACTTGGCCTGTTGCGCGCAGCTCGCCGCGATAGTCGTGGCGTTCGCGCAGCAGCCGCGACTGGCTGTAGGCGCGACCGTCGCGGAAGGTCGGGAACACCAGCGCGACCGCAGCAAGCTTGCCGAGATACGGCACCAGCGCGTCGATGTCACGATTGTTCGGCCAGATCACGCCGACCTTGCCGGGACGCGCAAGCAAGGCGTCCGCATCCTTCAGGAAGCGGTCGCCAGGCACCAGGATATCGCCGGCGGCGGGCAGCGGCGCATCGACGTCGAGCTTGACGAAACTATCCTCGACGATTTTTCCGCCCTTAACGAGTGGCATAAACCCGCTCCTTGAATGGTTCGACACCGAGGCGTTTGACGGTATCGATAAACAGTTCTTCCGGCCGCTCGCGCAACGCGAGATAGGCCTCGACGATGTCCTCGACCACGTCGGCGACCTCGTCGAATTTCACGCCGGGGCCGATCAGGTTGCCGAGTGCCGCATTCTCGTCGGCGCGGCCACCGATGGTGATCTGGTAGACCTCCTCGCCGTTCTTCTCGACGCCGAGAATGCCGATGTGACCGACATGGTGATGGCCGCAGGCGTTGATGCAGCCAGAGATGTTGATGTGCAGACGGCCGATCAGGTTGGCGAGCCCGTGATTGGCAAAGCGCCGCGTCAGCTCCTGCGCGATCGGGATCGAGCGCGCGTTCGCCAGCGAGCAATAATCGAGGCCCGGGCAGGCGATGATGTCGGTGATCAGGTTGACGTTGGGCGTAGCGAGCCCGAGCTTGTCGAGGGCCTTCCACAAGGCCGGCAGATCACGCTTGGCGACATGCGGCAGCGCCAGGTTCTGCTCGTGACCGACGCGGATCTCTCCGAAGGAATATTTATCGGCGAGATCGGCGAGCGCGTCCATCTGCTCGGCCGTGGCATCGCCCGGAGGTCCGCCGGTCGGCTTCAGCGAGATCGTGACGATCGAGTAGCCCTGCGCCTTGTGCGGGGCCACCGAGTTCTTCCGCCACGCCTCGAACTCCGGATCGGCCGCGGCCTGGCGCAGCTCGTCGGGCATATGCGGCAGCTTCTCGTAGGCCGGATAGGAGAAGCGCGAGCGGATGTCCTCGATGACGCTATCGTCGATCTGGAGCGAGGAGTTGCGGATATGCTGCCACTCGTCCTCGACCTCGCGCGAAAACTTCTCGATGCCGAGCTCGTGGACGAGGATCTTGATACGCGCCTTGTAGATGTTGTCGCGGCGGCCATACTGGTTGTAGACGCGCAGGATCGCCTCGACATAGCTCAGGATGTCGCGGCCATGGACGAAATGCTTGATGGTCTTGGCGATGAAGGGCGTGCGGCCAAGCCCGCCGCCGACCAGCACCTCGAAGCCGGTCTCGCCCTTCTCGTTCTTGACGAGGCGCAGACCGATATCGTGGATCTTGATCGCGGCGCGATCTTGATCGGACGCGGTGATCGCGATCTTGAATTTTCGCGGCAGGAACGAGAACTCGGGATGCAGCGTGGTGTGCTGGCGGAGCAGCTCCGACCAGATGCGCGGATCCTCGATCTCGCCCGGGGCGACGCCGGCCCACTGGTCCGAGGTCACGTTGCGCATGTTGTTGCCGGAGGTCTGCATCGCATGGATGCCGACCTCGGCGAGATCAGCCAGCGCATCCGGCAATTCGGCGAGCTTGATCCAGTTGAACTGGATGTTCTGCCGCGTGGTGAAGTGGCCATAACCGCGGTCATAGCGACGCGCGATATGCGCAAGCCGGCGCAGCTGTTCCGACGACAGCGTCCCGTAGGGGATCGCGACGCGGAACATGTAGGCGTGCAGTTGCAGATAGACGCCGTTCTGCAGGCGAAGGATCTTGAATTCGTCCTCGGTGAGCTCGCCCGATAGGCGGCGCTTCACCTGGTCGCGGAATTCCGAGACCCGCTCGTTGACCAGCGTGCGGTCGATTTCATCATAAGCGTACATCGAGAAGTGCCTTAAACCTGAGCCTGCGATCCGATGGTCACACCGGTGCGGCGGATTTGCTCGCGCAGGTTCCCGGGGAGGATCTTGCCGTCCTCGTCGACCTGCACAGGCGCGATATAGGCGCCGACTGCGCCGACGTCATCGGCCACCGACTCCGCAAGCAACGCCTTGGCCTCATCCGAGTTGCGCACGATCGCGGCCTCTGACAGGTCCGCGGACCAGCCTTTGGCGGCGGTGCGATAGACCACGATGCCATCCCAGGTGCGGTTGGCGGTCACGACCGAGGGGCCGGCGATCTTGATTTTCTTTTGTTCAAGCGGAGAGGTCATTGGGCAGCTTCCAATAGCTCAGAGATGATTTGCCTGGGGGATTGATGGCGAAAGGCGCCGGCATGCCGGACCACATCGCCGATGATGAGAACGGCGGGACCGCCGTCGAGACGTCTGACGAGTTCGGGTAGCTCTGCAAGCGTCCCGATCGCGCCTTGCGCATCTGGGCGCGTGACGCGGGCGAACACGCCGACGGGCGTCTCCGGCGAGCGGCCAGCGGCGAGAAGACCCTCGCGCACCACGGGCGCGGCGGTCATGCCCATATAGACGACGACAGTCATCTTGGTGTCGGTCAGCGTCGACCAGTCGACGGTCTCGGCATCCCGCGCCTTGTGCGCGGTGAGGAAGGTGATGCGCAGCGCCTCGTGACGGTAGGTGAGCGGCACCTCGAAATCGGCGGCGCCACCAAGCCCGGCGGTGATGCCCGGCACGATCGAATAGGCGACGCCGGCCGCGCGCAGCGCTTCGACTTCCTCGCCGCCGCGGCCGAACACGAAGGGATCGCCGCCCTTCAGTCGCACCACACGCTGGCCGGACTGCGCCGCTTCGATCATCAGCCTGTTAATCGCGTCCTGGCCGATACCGGGCTTGCCGACGCGGCGACCGACCGGAATGCGCGCGGTATCGCGGCGGATACGATCGAGAATTTCAGGTGACACCAGCTCATCATAGAAAACGACGTCGGCATCCTGGAGCGCGCGCAGTGCCTTGATGGTGAGGAGATCGGGATCGCCGGGGCCGGCGCCGACCAGCGCGACGTACCCTGCCGGCTTGTCGGCCAACGCGAACGCGGAGGGATCGGCAACGGCCTTGAGCGCGGCTTCCGCCTCGGCCCTTCGGCCCGCGAGCACCAGAGCGCCAATCGGGCCGTCGATCACGCGCTCCCAGAAACGGCGGCGCAGCGGAAACTCGGCAATCGCGGCGTGAATGGATTTGCGGAAACCGCCAATGAAATCGGCGAGATCGCCAATTCGAGCGGGCAGGAGCGCCTCGATCTTCTCGCGCACGCGCCGCGCCACGACCGGCGAGGCGCCGCCGGTGCCGACGGCGACCACGACGTCGCCGCGGTCGACGATCGCGGGGAAGATGAAGCTCGAATGCTCGAGATCGTCCATGACGTTGACGGGCAATCCGAGCGACTTCGCGCGCGCCGACATCGCCACGCCGATGTCACCTGCGCCTGCGCATACTATGGCGATGACGCCGGTCAGATCCGCGGTGAGTGGATCGCCGTCGAGAAAGGTCACGCGTTGCGCATCATCGGCACCGACACCGCTGAGGTCGCGATTACCATCAGTCGCATGAACACGGATGCGCGCGCCGGCGGCCGCGAGCACGCGCAATTTGGCGCGCAGCAGCTCACCCGCGCCGATGAGGACCACCGGACCGGTCTTGATGTCGAGGAATACCGGCAAGAAGCGCATACGGTACCTGCTTCCCCAATTACGGGGTTGACTGGAATTATTTTCTATATATGTCTCGTTTCGAGCGCGCAAAGAGAAAATTTTTTCTTCTCTTCTGCGCTGCAACTATAGAATTTTCGCCTCCAAACGCAAAGTGGCAGAGATGCATCTTCTCAAGGACGATTCCGCAGCTGTCGGAGTGAGCAGCCCGGCCCTCATCGGGCGCCTGGGCGCGCAAGAATCTTCTGCAGATCTCCCGCCCAGCATGGACCATCTCGACCAGCTGGAAGCGCAGAGCATCTACATCTTCCGCGAGGCCTTCGCCCGGTTGAAGAAGATCGCCCTGCTATGGTCGCTCGGCAAAGACTCCAACGTCATGATCTGGCTGGCGCGGAAGGCCTTCTTCGGCCGGATGCCGTTCCCGGCCCTGCATGTCGATACCGGCAAGAAGTTTCCGGAGATGTATCGCTTCCGCGATCACTACGGCAAGGAATGGGAGCTCGACCTGCGCGTCGAGCCCTGCCCGCCCATTGATGCCGTCGATCCGACGCTGCCGCCGGCCGCACGCTCGGCCGCACGCAAGACGGAAGGCCTGAAGATGGCGCTCGCCAAATATGGCTTCGACGGCCTGATCGCCGGCATCCGTCGCGACGAGGAGGCAACGCGTGCCAAGGAGCGCGTGTTCTCGCCGCGCGGTCTCGAAGGCAATTGGGACGTGCGCGACCAGCCGCCGGAGTTCTGGGACCACTTCAACGCCTCGCCGCCGCAGGGCGCCCATTTGCGCATTCATCCGATCCTGCATTGGACCGAGGCCGACATCTGGGCCTACACCAAGCGCGAGAACATCCCGATCATCCCGCTTTATCTGTCGCAGAACGGCAAGCGCTATCGCTCACTGGGTGATCAGGACATCACCAATCCGGTCGCTTCGACAGCGTCCAACATCGACGAGATCCTGATCGAGCTCGAACAGACCAAGGTGCCGGAGCGCGCGGGCCGTGCGCTCGACCATGAGACCGAGGACGCCTTCGAGCGCCTGCGCGTCGCCGGTTATCTCTGATCCCTGAGGACGCAACGCGGCTATGAACATGCTCGTCACTTCTGCTACGCCAGCAACTCCGAACGGCACCACGCGTCCGCAGGTCCGCATCGTCATCGTCGGCCATGTCGACCACGGCAAGTCGACGCTGGTCGGTCGCCTCCTGCATGAGACCGGCAGCCTGCCCGAGGGCAAGCTCGAAATGCTCAAGGCCGTCAGCGCACGGCGCGGCATGCCCTTCGAATGGTCGTTCCTGCTCGACGCGCTGCAGACTGAGCGCGACCAGGGCATCACCATCGACACCACGCAGATCCGCTTCCGTACCAATTCGCGCGACATCGTCCTGATCGACGCGCCGGGCCACGCGGAATTCCTCCGCAACATGATCACCGGCGCCTCGCAGGCCGACGGCGCGGTGCTGATCATCGATGCGCTTGAAGGCGTGCGCGACCAGACCCGCCGGCACGGCTATCTCCTGCATCTGCTCGGCGTGAAGCAGGTCGCGATCGTCGTCAACAAGATGGACCGCGTCGATTTCAGCGCGGATCGATTCAAGGAGATCAGCGACGAGATTTCGGCACATCTGAAGGGCCTCGGTGTCACGCCGACGGCGGTGATCCCGATTTCGGCGCGCGACGGCGACGGCGTCGCGGAACGTACCGATCGCATCGGCTGGTACAAGGGCCCGACCGTGGTCGAGGCGCTCGACCGGCTCGAGCCGGCGCGGCCGCTGAAGGCGCTGGCGCTGCGCCTGCCCGTGCAGGCGATCTACAAATTCGACGACCGCCGCATCGTGGCGGGCCGCATCGAGTCCGGCAGCCTGGTTGCCGGCGATGAGATCGTGATCATGCCGGCTGGCAAGATCGCCAAGATCAAGACCGTCGAGAGCTGGCCGGTAACGCCGGTTGCGACCCGGCAGGGTGCGGGCCGCTCGGTCGGCATCACGCTCGACCGCGAGCTGTTCGTCGAGCGCGGCGATATCATCGCGCATGCGGGCGCCGCGCCGCGCGAGACGCGGCGCCTGCGCGCGCGCATCTTCTGGCTGCACGACAAGCCGCTCGCCAAGGGCGATCAGCTCCTGGTGCGCTGCGGGCCGAAGGAAAGCCGCGCCACCGTCGTTGCGATCGAGAAGGCTGTCGACCCCGGTGAGCTCTCGAGCAGCGAGAACAAGGCGATCGGCCGCAACCATGTCGGCGAGATCGACATCTCGCTTTCCAATCCGATTGCCACCGATCCCTATACCGAGAACCCGCGCACCGGGCGCCTCGTGATCGAGGTCTCCGGGCGCATCGCCGGCGGCGGCCTGGTGCTGTCGGTCGACGCCGGACAGCGCGCCGTGCCCGTCGACATCGTGCCGGTGGAATCCGCACTCCGTCCCGACGAGCGGTCCGCGCGCTATCAGCACAACGGCGCCGTGGTCTGGCTCACCGGCCTTCCCGCCTCCGGCAAGTCGACGCTGGCAAAAGCGCTGGAGCGGCGTCTGTTCACCAATGGCGGCTCGCCGATCCTGCTCGACGGCGATACGGTGCGCGCGGGGCTGAACAGCGATCTCGGCTTCTCTGCCGCCGATCGCAGCGAGAACATCCGGCGGCTCGCGGAAGTCGCGACGCATCTCGCCCGCAACGGCCATATCGCGATCGTCGCGGCCGTCTCGCCCGCGCGCGAGGACCGCGCCACGGCGCGCCGCATCGCCGACACGACGTTCCGCGAGATCTACGTCGCGACGCCCGCGGAAGTCTGCGAGAGCCGCGATCCCAAGGGCCACTACGCGAAAGCCCGCTCCGGCGCGCTTCAGTCGTTCACCGGCATCGGCAACGACTACCAGCCGCCGCAAGGTGCCGAGCTGACCATCGACACCTCGACACGTTCGGTCGCGGACGCAACCGACGCGATCGAACAGATGCTGAAGGCAAGCGGCGTGCTGTTCGACGAGGTCGTCGACCTCGCCGCGAATATTTGAGGCTCGCCTATTTCCCCTTGTCGTCGCCCGGCTTGACCGGGCGACCCAGTATCCCAGAGACAGCGATGGGATACGGAGAAGCCGCAGCGTATTGGATGCCCCGCCTTCGCGGGGAATGACAACGGTTGCGTTGGTCCGCGGCACCCCATCTTGACATTTTGACAGACTTTAGGGGTCTTCTCACCGCCCCGGTTTTGAGGCTAATAGGGCCTCGAAAGTCGCCCGTTATGGGCGCGTTTTGCTGCCAGCGGGTCAAAGGCGGCCAAAAACAGCCAAATCCAACAAGAAAGCCCCTCATGAAACGCCACGACGCCCATGGTTTGAAGATCGCCCCTGTTCTCTTCGACTTCGTCGCGAAGGAAGCGGCCCCGAAGACGGGCATCGCGCCGGACGCGTTCTGGGCCGGGCTTGCCGCGATCGTGAAGGAGCTGGGTCCCAAAAACCGCGCGCTGCTCGCGGTCCGCGACAGCTTGCAGGCCAAGATCGACGACTGGCATCGCGCGAATAAGGGCAAGCCGTTCGACATCAATGCCTATACCACCTTCCTGAAGGAGATCGGCTATCTGCTGCCCGAGACTGCGACGCAGAAGGTCGAGACGGCCAATGTCGATGAAGAGATCGGCAAGATCTGCGGGCCGCAGCTCGTCGTGCCCCTCACCAATGCGCGCTACGCGCTGAACGCAGCGAATGCGCGCTGGGGCTCGCTCTACGACGCCTTCTACGGCACCGATGCGATCCCGCATGACGCGGCCGACACCGCCAAGGGCTACAGCAAGGCGCGCGGCGACAAGGTCATTGCGAAAGCAAAAGCCTTCCTCGATGCCGCCGTGCCACTCGCGACCGGCAGCCACACCGACGTCACCGCCTATAGCGTGGTCGCAGGCCAGCTCGCGGCGAAGCTGAAGAGCGGCAACGCCACCGCCCTGAAGAATGCCGCGCAGTTCACCGGCTATGTGGGCGATGCGGCGGCGCCGTCCGCGGTGCTCCTCGTGAACAACGGCCTGCATGTCGAGGTGAAGATCGACCGCAGCAACACGATCGGCAAGGACGATCCCGCCGGGGTTGCCGACATGATCATGGAGGCGGCGGTCTCCACCATTCTCGACATGGAAGACTCCGTCGCCGCGGTCGATGCCGAGGACAAGGTGCTGGTCTACCGCAACACGCTCGGGCTGATGAACGGCACGCTCTCGGCCGACTTCGAGAAGGGCGGCAAGACGCTGACCCGCTCGCTCAACACCGACCGCAGCTACAAGACGCCGGACGGCAAGGGCGAAGTGAAGCTGCACGGGCGCAGCCTGCTCCTGATGCGCAATTGCGGTCACCACATGTTCACCGACGCGGTGCTCGATGAGACGGGCGAGGAGATTCCGGAAGGCCTGTTAGATGCCGCCGTCACGGGCTTGCTTGCGATCCACGACCTCAAGGGTCTTTCGAAGAGCAAGAACAGCCGCACCGGCTCGGTCTACATCGTCAAGCCGAAGATGCACGGCCCTGACGAAGTGGCGCTGACCTGCGAGATCTTCGGCCGCGTCGAGCAGATGCTGGCACTGCCGGAGAACACGCTCAAGGTCGGCATCATGGACGAGGAGCGGCGCACCACCGTCAACCTCAAGGCCTGCATCCAGCAAGCCTCCAAGCGTATCGTCTTCATCAATACCGGCTTCCTCGACCGCACGGGCGACGAGATCCACACCTCGATGGAAGCGGGTCCGATGATCCGCAAGAACGAGATGAAGGCGCAAGCGTGGATCAAGGCCTATGAGGACTGGAACGTCGACATGGGACTGATCGACGGCCTGCCCGGCCACGCCCAGATCGGCAAGGGCATGTGGGCAGCGCCCGACAAGATGGCGGACATGCTGCAACAGAAGCTTGCCCATCCGCAAGCCGGCGCCACCACTGCCTGGGTGCCCTCACCCACGGCGGCGACGCTCCACGCGCTGCACTATCACCAGGTCAATGTCATCGCGCGCCAGCAGGAGCTCACCAAGGGCGGGCCCCGCGCAAAGCTGTCCGACATCCTCACCATTCCGGTGTCGAAGTCGAACTGGGCGCCCGATGACGTCAAGCAGGAGATCGACAACAACTGCCAGGGCATTCTGGGTTATGTGGTGCGCTGGATCGACCAGGGCGTCGGCTGCTCCAAGGTCCCTGACATCCACGACGTCGGGCTGATGGAAGACCGCGCCACCTTGCGCATCTCGAGCCAGCATCTGGCGAACTGGCTGCACCAGGGCGTCATCACCGAGGCGCAGGTGATGGAGTCGCTCAAGCGCATGGCCGTCGTCGTCGACAAGCAGAACGCCGGTGACGCAATCTACAAGCCGATGGCGCCGTCGTTCGACGGCGTCGCGTTCAAGGCCGCCTGCGATCTCGTCTTCAAGGGCCGCACGCAGCCGAACGGCTACACCGAGTACATCCTCACCGCACGCCGCCGCGAGGCCAAGGCTCTGGGCTAAGACGGCAGGCTAATAGCCACGCGACCCGACACACCGAAAGCCCCGGCTCGCGCCGGGGCTTTTTGCTTAGCCTGTAGCCGGGATGAGCGCAGCGATATCCGGCATGCCTCAATTTCAGCCCGGATGTCGCTTCGCTCATCCAGACTACGACGCTACGGCCGCGGCCTAAAACACCGTGAGATATTTCAACAGAGAGACGATGCCGATGATGATGACGATAACGCGCGCGATCTGCTTGGCGCGGCCGTCGATCGGCAGCATGTTGATGAGATAAAGAACGAGGACGACGACGAGAAAGGTGACGAGTACGCCGATGAGCATCGCAGGGCCCCCCTTTTGCTAACGGACTCCCAACGCCGCGCCCCTCGCTCCGGTTCCATTCAGGCAACCCACTACAACCTCTGGCAAATGCGTATTTCTACCAGAAGCGCCAATGGCCAAGACTCTGCCCTTTTGCCAGGACGACAATGCGGGGGGTAACGATCTCTTAACATCCGCCGGTCGGCGCGCCCTGCCATGCTCCCCCGGCTATCCTGCTATCGCGCGTTACAACTAAATTCATCCCCTTTTGCGAGAAATATGCGGCTTCCGGGGGGATTCCAGTCATGTTTGGCCGTTTGAGCGTATCGACGCTGCTCCAGTCCGTCATCGCCTTGCTCGCAGCCTGTGTCGTCGGGCTGCTCGTCACAACAGCCTGGCAATCCTGGGAGCGGCTGCGCGCAACCAGCCAGATCGCGGCGGTCGCCGAAGCTTCGAGCCACGCCTTCAAGGCGATGCACAATCTGCGCACCGATCGCTCGTCGACCCCGCGCGCGCTGAACGGCGAGGCTGCGGTCTCGCCGGAGATCGACAAGTTCCTGCACGGCATTCACGACGCTGAAATGCCGGCGATCCGCGCCGCAGCGGCGCTGCTGCCGTCTATTCCGTTCGCCGAGCAGACGACGCTGGTGGGCGCGCTGAACCGGGAGGTCGAGAGGCTCACCGCACTCCAGGGCGATGCCTGGGACGACATGCGCAAGGCGAAGAAGGCGCGGCACCCAAATCTCGCAAAGGACTATACCGAGGCCACCGGCGCGCTGCTCGCGACACTCGAAAAGATCTCTGCCAACCTGACGGCCGCCGTCAATCACAACGACCCGCTGATCGACCAGCTCCTGTCGATCAAGCAGGCCGCCTGGCTGTTGCGCAATACGGCCGGCGAAGCGTCCGATCTGGTGGCGACCGGTCTCGTGGCGACCGGCAGCCTGCCGATGGAAGCGCAGCAGACCTACACCAAATCGGTCGGTGCGATCGAGAATTCCTGGAGCGGGCTGGAATCCTCCACCCTCGGCATGCAGCTCTCGCCGCTGCTCGCTGGCGCCATGAGCGCGGCCAAGGCCGCCTATTTCAATCCAGACTACCTGGCGCTTCGCGACCGGCTGATCGACCAGATCATGGTCGGCTCCAAGACCGAGCTGACCGCCGATCAATGGACGCCGCAAACCGCGCAGCGCATGGGCACTGCGGTCGCGGTCGCCGAGCGCGCGCTGGATGAAGCGCGGGACTATGCCGCGGGCCAATATTCGGCCGCGAGCCGTGCGCTTGCGGTGCAGATCGCAATGCTGACTTTTGCGCTCGCGCTCGCGGTCGGCGCGATGATCGCCGTCACCCGCCGCGTCATCCGGCCCTTGCACAACATTCGCGACGCCATGCTCAAGGTCGCCGGCGGCGATCTCTCGGTCGACAGCGGCTATCTCGACCGCCGCGACGAGATCGGCGCTCTCGCCGGCGCGCTCGAAACCTTCAAGCAGCAGGCGGCCGACAAGCTCACGATCGAGACCCAGGAGCGCGAGCGCAATGCGGGCACCGCGGCGCGTCAGCGCGCGGTCGAGGCTTCCGTCGGCGAGTTCGAGAGCCTGGTACGCAGGACGCTCGACGAACTGAGCCAGGCTTCCGGCGAGATGCGCAAGACCTCGGGCGATCTCTCGACCGTGTCGCGCCAGACCAACGAGCGCGTCCAGGTCGCGGGCAAGGCTTCCAGCGACGCGTCGACGAGCGTGGACAGTGTCGCCTCGGCCGCCGAAGAGTTGAGCGCCTCGATCAACGACATCAGCCAGCAGGCGGCGCATGCAGCCGGCATCGCAAGCCGCGCTGTGAGCCAGGCGCGCGATACCGACGGGACCGTTCAGGGCCTTGCTTCCTCTGCGAGCCGGATCGGCGAAGTGGTCGGCCTGATCAACACCATCGCAGCGCAGACCAACCTCCTGGCGCTCAACGCCACGATCGAGGCGGCCCGCGCCGGCGAAGCCGGGCGCGGCTTTGCCGTGGTCGCCTCCGAGGTCAAATCGCTGGCAACCCAGACGGCCAAGGCAACGGAGGAGATTTCCGAGCAGGTCGCCGGCATCCAGAAGGTCGCGGGCGATGCCATCACCGCAATCCAGGCGATCGGCCGCATCATCGGCGAGGTCAACGAGGTCGCGACCGCGATCGCGGCGGCCGTGCAGGAACAGGGCGCGGCGACGCAGGAGATCACCCGCAGCACGCAATTTGCCGCGCAGGGCACGAGGAACGTCTCGGACAATATCACGGGCGTGAAGGCCGATGCCGATGCGGCCGCCGCGGCCGCTGACAACGTCAAGCACGCCTCCGAACTACTCGAGACGCAAAGCCGCCAGCTCGGCGACCAGGTCAGCGACTTCCTCGGCAAGATTCGCGCGGCATAGGCCCCGCGCTCGAGGGCGCCCTCGCCGAGCACGGGACCAGCCCGCGCGCAGATGGAAGCACTTACTCCCGCGCCACCACCGGCAGGTGGCGGAATTTCGCCCGCACGGATTCCGGCAGCGGCGAGAAGTTCATGGCGACGCCGTGCCTGTCGTTGGCATTGCGATTGGCGACCACCAATCCGCCGGGGCTCGCGACGATATCGCCCTTGCGCAAGGTCGGGTCGTCCGTGACCTTGACCGCGGCGAGGCCAACGGAATCCTTGCCGTTGCAGGTACAGCCCGCGACGAGCTCGTTGCGATAGCGGTAGGCATTCGGCAGGTCGGCATAGTCCTGCCCGGTCTCCGTGACCGCGTCGTCGATGTCGCTGCCATAGACCAGGGTAGTCTCGGCCGCCGGACAGAAGCTGTTGCAGCTCTGCGCCTTGCTTTCGCTGTCGTTGCCTTGCGCCGGGAAGTGGCGCCCGTCGCAGGTGCGTACGCACCAGGCCTGTCCGCCGCCATAGGAGCGCACCCGTGGCGCCTCGTAGCGCGGCATGTCGTCGGCGGGGGACGGCATCCTGATCTGGGGTGGCGGCCGGGCACCGAACGCGCCGAACAGCGCCGAAAGGAAATCCTCCGCGCGCGCCGACGACGTCAGCGCCAGGCTAAGCGAAGCGAACAGCAAGGCCGCCGCTCTCATCCGTTTGCCGGTCGAACGCCTGATCATGTTACCTCGGCGCCGAACCGTTCAGGGAGACGGCCGAAACGTTGAGCGCCTGGCGTCCCGAGGTCAGCGTCGTCGTGACCGGGCGCGCCGGTTTACCGTCGCTGCCCCGCGCCATGAGCGGCGCGTTCTTCGGAAGCACCACGACCCTGGTACCGATATTGACCCGGTTGAAGAGATCGACGACGTCCGCGTTGGTCAGGCGGATGCAGCCGGAGGAGACGAATTTTCCGATCGTGGTGGGGTCATTGGTGCCGTGGATGCGATACTCGCTCGCGCCCAGATACATCGCGCGCGCGCCGAGTGGATTGCCGGGGCCGCCGGCGACGAAGCGTGGCAGATAGGGCTGGCGCGCGATCATCTCCGCCGGCGGATGCCAGTCCGGCCACTCCGCCTTGCGGCTGATCGACTGCACGCCCGACCAGGTGAAGCCATCGCGCCCGACGCCGACGCCGTAGCGGATCGCACGGCCCTGGCCGAGCACGTAATAGAGCACGGTATTTCCGGTATCGATCACGACCGTGCCGGCCGGCTGGCTGCCGTCGAAGCTGACGATCTGCCGGCGCAGCCGCTCGGGCAGGACGGCATCGTCCGAGGCGACCGGATCATCCGAGGCCTGCGGCTGCTCGGTCACATAGTTGTTTTGCGGGAAGGCCTGTAGCTGCATCGGCGTGAAGCCAAGAGTCTGTAAGCCAAGGGTCTGCGCGCTTGCGACGCCGGCTGGCATCGTCAGCAATGCTGTCGCAAAGGCAAACGCGGTGAAGGTGCGCGGCGAAAGCCGCCGGTGGGATGCAGATAACTGTGTCATGTGCTGCCCCGTTTGAATCGAAGTGCATCAGGGTGATGCGCTGCCTGAACAAACGCGCTTGCGACGGCTCAAGTTCCGCGCGCTCGCGCAGCCGACCGGTCACAGTCAAGCCAAGGCGACTTCACGAGTACGCGACGGAACCTTCCGATCAGAGGCACGTTCTTCAGGCAGTCTTGCGCGCGCGGAGCGTAAGCTTCGTGCGGGAGAATGGCTGTGCACGTCCTTCCCAGTGAGCGTCTGCTTTCCAAGGACAGCGAAGGCACGCCGCTTCCCGACAGCAAGAGCGACCTGCCGCCGGTGATCCGGCGTACCGAGTTCGTCGCCTTCTCGCTTGCGGGTATGCTTCTGATCGCGGTCGTGGCCGTGCTCTATGTCGGCAAGCCGTTTTTCCTTCCCGTGGTGATGGCCTTCGTCACCGGCACCATGCTGTCGCCGGCGGCGACATTTCTCGAGCGGCAACGGGTACCACGCGCGCTGGCCGCGGTGCTGATCGTGGTCACGGTCACCGCGATGGTCACCTTCGTCGTCGCCCTGATCGCTTCGCCGGTCATGGAATGGAGCACCCGCCTGCCGGAGCTCGGCGCGCAGCTCAAGGACAAGCTGCATTTGTTCGACCGGCCGCTGGCAATGTGGCAGGAGCTGCAAGCCATGGTCGGCGGTTCGGAAGGCCTGCCGAACTTCCAGATGCCGAAGTTCGAGTGGGTGCAGCCGACCCTGGAATTCCTGTCGCCGACCTTCACCGAATTCCTGCTCTTCTTCGCAACCCTGATCCTGTTCATCGCGAGCTGGCGCGACTTGAGGCGCGCACTGATCATGACCTTCAGCGATCGCGACGCCCGGCTGCGCACGCTGCGGATCCTCAACGAGATAGAGGTCCATCTCGGCAGCTATCTCTTGACGGTGTCGGTCATCAATATCGGCGTCGGCATCGCCGCCGGCATCGTCTGTGCGCTGACCGGCATGCCCAATCCGGCCGGGCTCGGCGCGCTGGCGGCAGCGCTGAACTTCATACCGATCATCGGACCGATCGCGATGTTCGTCGTACTGGTCGTGGTCGGCTTGATCGCCTTTCCGACCCTTGGCAGCGGATTGATGGCAGCGCTCGCCTTTGGCGGCCTCACCTTCCTGGAGGGACATTTTGTCACGCCCACCATCATCGGCCGGCGGCTGGCACTGAATGCACTGGCGGTATTCCTCGCGCTCGCCTTCTGGACCTGGCTGTGGGGCCCGATGGGGGCATTCCTGTCATCGCCGCTTTTGATCGTTGCGCTGATCCTGAAGGAGCATCTTGCGCCGGCGGATGCGCCGCAACTGCCAGGTGACTAGGCAGTTTCCGCAACGGGAACTTCCGTCACGGCGGAACGTTTTTCCGGCTAGCTCACCGCCAACGATCCGGAGCTTTCGATGTCAATGACAAATACCGAAACAGGAATGAAAGACTGGACCGACAAGGCCGCCCGCGAACGCCTCGAAAAGGATGTCCTAGCCGTGAAAAACGATATCGCCGCCCTCACCGAACAGATCACTGACGCGCTCAATTCCTTTGCCAACTCCGCGGGCAAGCAGGCCCGGCGAGGCTACAAGCAGGCGCGCCAACAGATGGATTCAGCGATGGATGACGCCTCCGAGCGCGGCAGCGCGATGATGGATGCCGCACAGGACGCAGCGACCTCGCTGGAGGAAACGCTCGAGGATGCCATCACCCAGCGCCCGCTCGCGACCGTGGGACTGGCGCTCGGTATCGGCTTCCTGATCGGCATTGCCTGGCGCCGCTAACGCGCGATGAGATCAGCATGACTCGTCATCGCGCTTTGGACGCTGGCAGGAGGGATTGAGGAGCGAGGGCGATGTTTCAACGGATTATCGACGGCATCAGCGCGTCCACCGGGACCACCGTGCGGCTGACGTCGCTGGCCGCAGCCGCGGCGCTTGCGCTCTTCATCACCACGGCATTTCTCTGCGCCGCGGTCTTCATCCTGGTGCTGCAAAACTATGGCCCGGTGCAGGCGTGCCTTGCCGGCGCCGGGGTGTTCTTCCTGCTCACGCTGGCCGCCGCCGGCAGCTACATCGCCTACAAGAGAGAGGCCGAGAAGCGTGCGCGACAGGCGGCGGAAAAGGCCGCGCGATCCGCAGCCCAAAGCATGCTGTCCGATCCGATGCTGATTGCGACGGGCTTGCAGATCGTCCGCGCCATCGGCGTCAAGCGGCTGCTTCCCATCCTCGCGATCGGCGGCGTGGCGCTGGGAATCATGGCAAGCCGGGCCGGGACAGCCGAAGAGAACGCCTCGCCCGAGCCGGCCGAATAGTTATCGAGCAGAATTCAAACTGATCAGGTCACGCAGCGGCCGGGCTGGAGCAGCTTTGCGATTTCGGTCAACGAGCTGACGACGGGCTCGCAGGCGACCGTAGGCTTGCGCCCCTGCTTTTGCAGCAAGACGGGCGGCCTCGCATTGCCGGTCTCGATCCTCGCGGGAACACGCAGCAACACTGACGTATCGGCGAGATCGTTGAGGCGCATCGACACGGTGCGGGTCGGCACGGCTGCGGGCCTCCGATCGGCGATGCGATCCGCCTTGGCGGCGCGATTGACAACGTGGCTCGGCTTGTCGGCGACGGCCTGCCAGCGATCGGCGAGATCGTGACCCGACGCCAGCTGCACGGCACCGAGCGTCAACGAGATGGCGACTGCCCCGAAAAACGCTTTGCTGATCTGTGACATGGTTGTTCGTCCCTCGCCCCATGGCGATCGCTGGAACAACGCTGCCGGATTGTCCGGGGTTCTCGGCAGTCACGATCACTTAACCGTGTGCGAAGAAAGACCGCCCCAAAAAAACCGGATCAAAAATAATTTGCAACGCCTGGAACGACTCTCGCGCGCCGGAGTCATCATGGCAGCCGGTTATTCCCCCCTGCCCCATAAACCGGTGACGTAGGGCGCGACTGTGGTGATGCCAGTCGCGCCTTACTTTTTTCTGCGGATATTCGCACTGTTTTGGTTGCCGCCCCACCGACCGCCCCACCATTGGACCTGCGTGCCGATCAAAAGGTTTCTCAAGCGCGCTTTGACGTGACAGGTTTTGATTGCTGAATTGGGCTGCTGTAACTGCGCAGGCCGAGCAAGGTGCAAGCTGAGGCTCGCCGTCCTGAGCACCCCCTCCTTCGTCGGCCAAACAGTAGAAATCGCTTTGCTACGAAGCATCTTCGATGCCGTCAGCCTTTGAACAACTGGCGTTGAGCATGGAGCGGAGCGAGCGCACAAGCACGAGTCGGCGACGTCCGACCGTTCTCGTATCGAGCTGTCCTGCTCCTATCAACTCATAGAGTTTGGTTCTACCCAAGCCGGTCGCTTGGCACGCTTCGTCGATCGTACAGGTCAAGCGCTCCGCGAACGGAATTTTTCTTGGATCTGAAGGCTTCGAAGCGGACAGACCCTCTATAAGCTGTCCTCCGCCGTTTCTCTGTCTCTGGTTCCGACGCATTGGCCACCCGATTAGCTCATCGGGATGAGAGTTGCTGTGCCACCTAGAGCCGTCAATGCGAACACGCGCGGGCTCTCGCGTGCGATAGCGCACGTCGGCGGTGACTGGAGAGAGATCGGATATCAGTTTCGGGGCGCAATTCTTTAGCTCCATCATCACTTCGCGAGCAGTCTGCGAAACGACCGGGCGGATTGTTTTGGACCTGCTGATTAGTCTTACTGAGTCAGAGTGTCGCGGCGTTTACCGAGAAGAATCATATATTTGAGAAGACTCATCTTTTCGGCATGCGGAGAGGCTGAGATGGGTCTAGCAAAATCGGGGGACGTAGCGTCGCGGTTTTCGGCGTATGTTGAGGGTCTTACGAGCGTGATCGGGCGCGCGGACCGAGCCAAACCGCTTCGCGATTACTGCACCGGTCTGATGATGCCTTGCGATCGCAAGAGCGTCGAGCCGATGGCGGCGATCACGGCTCCTGAGCGGACAGCAGCGCAACACCAGTCATTGTTGCATTTTGTCGGTCAAGGCGACTGGTCGGACCAGCAAGTGTTGGCCAAGGTCCGTGAGTCGGTGCCGCCGAGCATCGAACGCCACGGAGAGATCGAAGCTTGGATCATCGATGATACGGGCTTTCCAAAGAAGGGGCGGCATTCGGTCGGGGTTGCACGGCAATATTGCGGCCAACTGGGCAAGCAAGACAATTGTCAGGTCGCTGTGACCCTTTCGATTGCCAACCATCATGCGAGCCTGCCGGTAGCGTATCGCCTTTTATCTACCAAAGGAGTGGGCGACCGACCGTCCGCGTCGGCGCAAAGCCGGTGTGCCCAAGGAGATCACCTTCAAAACCAAGCCGGCCATCGCGCTTGAGCAATTGCGCTGGGCCTGTGCAGGGGGCTTGCCGCGAGGCGTAGTGCTGATGGACGCCGGCTATGGCGCTGATACCGATCTGCGTACGAGTATCACAGATCTCGGCTTGAACTATGTGGCCGGCATCCAGCCACAAACGTCCGTATGGCGCCCTAGCACTGGGCCGCGGGCGCCGAAGAAGTGGTCGGGGAGCGGGCGACCTCCGAAGTTGCTGCGACGTGATGGCAAGCATCAACCGATCTCAGTTAAGAAGCTTGCGATTGGCCTGCCAATCGATGCTTGGCGTAAAATCACGTGGCGTGAGGGGACGGCAGAGCTCTTATCCTCGCGTTTTGCCCGTGTGCGCATCCGTCCGGCACATCGAGATTACTGGCTCGCCGAAAGCCGGTCGGAGGAATGGCTGCTGATCGAGTGGCCGGAGGGCGAGGAAGCACCGACCAAATATTGGTTCTCGACGCTTCCGGCGAACATTGGATTCCGTCAGCTGGTCGACATTGCCAAGCTGCGCTGGCGCATTGAGCGCGACTACCACGAACTCAAACAGGAGATCGGCCTTGGCCACTTCGAGGGGCGAGGCTGGCGTGGCTTCCACCATCACGCAACGCTGTGCATCGCGGCCTACGGATTCCTGGTCTCCGAGCGGGAGACGATTTCCCCCTCAGCAACACGTTCCGTGGGGCTTTTCGAAGAAATTACAATTCCCGAAACTTATCGCCCGAGGGGTTCCGCCATTGCGGCCTGAACGACACGTTCCAAATTCGATCGCGACCGTTCGGCGAGGATTAAGCGTCGCTCTCGCGTCCACACTATCTCGATGCTCCTGTTGCATCAGGGCAGTCTCACGTCAAAGTAGCTATCGAAATTTGTGACGCAGTAAGATTAGCAGGCTGTTGAAGAAGTAGCCAATCGACGGGCGATAAAGGGGATGTCGTCGCCGCCTTCAAGGCATATCTCACCTTCAAGCGAGCCATCGGCGAGTTCTTCTGCCCAACCACGGCCTCTTGCGGGCTCCATCTCGTCGTTGCCGTCCCTGTGAAACTCGACAGCATCGCCTTCGCAACTGCCCCGTGAGGCAATCCAGGGCGAACTCGCCGCCTTCCTTTGTGAACATAATGTAAGAGCCCGCCCCGGTTCTGTGATCGGGCGTTCGACGGTCAATCGACTTCCAAATTTGCAGGCCGAATGACAGATGATCGTGGCCATAAGAGCTTCGGCCGGCAAACATGGTGCGCCGTTGCGCAATCAAGGCCGTCGTACCACTCGACTTTGCTGATCTGCTTGTGATCGGCGACCGTCTTCGGCCGCTTCGACGTGAGCGGGCGAGATCTGGGCAGCTTAATCATGTAATGCTCTTGCGCATCGAGGAACCCAATTTCGGCGCGGTCGAACTGCTGAACAGAACGTCGCAATGTAATCAGCGTCGTCGACTCCAAGGGCGCATCTTCGTCGCCGAACAACAACTCGGCAACTCTCAATGCCACGATCCAAGCGTTCCTCTCGGCCCCGTCAGTGAGGACAGGCGGATGCTGTCGACTTCACGAGGGATGGCAGCGACGAGATGGAGCCCGCAAGAGGCCGTGGTTGGGCAGAAGAACTCGCCGATGGCTCGCTTGAAGGTGAGATATACCTTGAAGGCGGCGACGACATTCCATTTATCGCCCACCGTTTGGCTACTTCTTCAACAGCCTGCGAGTTATACTCTTGACTAAAAAAGAGAGACAATCCAACACGACTAATCGGATGTTTCAGAGTCCTCCGCGAATGCCGTTTGATAAAGCTCTTCAATCCTTGTGACTTCATCCGGCGTCAATTGCGAGAATTCGCCATCGCGAGCGCGCTTGGAAAGGCGTCCTGCGTTCTGCCGCAGGAATCCAGAGAGATCGTTAAGCGTCCGTTCCGGCATATCGATGATGTTTTCGACACCTGCCCGGAACGTATCGAAGCTCCGCAGGAATCGCGTTTCCTTCGGAAGATCTTCGTCGATCGTTCTCTGCACACATTCGTACAGAAACTCGGCGTGCGGCGTCGCGTCGAAGAAGCGGTAGAAATCACCGTGTCGTTCATAACCTTGACGTTACCCTTTCGGCTTGGCTCCCATTCAACACACGGAAGCAATCGACTCGAATAGCTTTCCAACACTTCCTTGTATTCGCCGATCTTGTCGAGAATTGCTGCTGAAACAGGAAAGTGGATTCCGGCAGGATTGAACCCGCGCCGCGCCAGAACATGGTGCATGAGGTACCGGTGAATACGGCCATTCCTCGAACGGATCAATGTAGACGAACCCGAAGGCAAGTACGGCGGCAGCGACAACTGGATCAAGCTCGTTTTCTGCTGCTTGATCGAATGCGATCAGTCCGCGGATGAGGGAGTCGATGTCTTCTTGGCGCGCACTTATATGGTCCGGAATGGGTCTTTGCGTCTCGCGGTCATGCTCGCCAACGAAGCCGCCCTCGGTACGGAAGCCAAGCTTCACGAAGCGCTCATCGCCGATCACGATGCGCTGGAGGCGTAAAAGCTCTGCTACATCGAGCGCTGCCCGTCCCGCCTCACTGCCCCACCGCTGGATGCGATCCTGCGGCGGTCTCTCACCTTCGATGACGTAGCTGGACTTTAAGTCCTTCAGAAGAAGGAAGGCGGCAGTTCGCGCGAGCAGATCTTTCGGAACCTGGCTCACCACGACACGCGCCCGCTCATTAAGATCCTGCGCAACAATTGCGTCAGTGCCGGCGACTTGAAGACGAGCGGACAGAAGCCCGGTGCTCCCGGAAGATTGTTGCGGACCCGATGGCGTACCGAATTCTGCCCGGAGGACGCGTATTGAAGTTCTGGATCAACGGCATTGACGTAAGAGACCTTGTCTGCCGCAGGCAAATCTAGCTGACGCTCTAACAACCATTCATAGAGAAGCCAGATACGTCGTGTATAGAGGCCCGTCGGCTTCTGCCTCACAAGCTCTGCAATCTCGTCCTCCGTCACAGCGAGGAAAGGCCTCTTCAGAATTGCAAGGTCGAGGCCTTGTTCTTCAGCGCGAACGTAAGATGTCCCTCGAGAGTAGCGTCCGGCGCATGGCGTGGCGTAAGGATGCGCCATCCCCCTTGCGCGATGATCCGGTGCTTTGTCCCAACGGCGGAAAGGATGCGCGGACCGGGACGGCCAGGCCATAGGCGTCGAGCAGCGCCGCATACCCGTGGCCAACGCGGGTAGTCGTCGGTCACGAAAAACATTCACGGGCCCTGAAAAGTCTGTCTGCATTGGCTCTTGGTTGTGTGTAAACGGATAGGTCGGCACGCGGCCGTGATCGTCAATCGTTGCAGGCGGCTCATGTTCTCGCGTCGGATCGTTCGATGACGGCCAAAGTGGGTATCGCGACGCGGTATTGCGCTTTTGGACGCACTTTCCGGCCTTCAGGCGGCGCGGATGGCTGCAATCAGGCTCGGTTTGCCGACGATGTTCATCACCCGTGTGAGGTTATAGGCGAGAACATGCAGCGCCATCTCAGCGGCGACATTCGGTAGGCGCTTCATCAGGAAGTGGGTCGCACCCATACGGGCTTTGATCGTGCCGAAGGGATGCTCGACCGTCTCGCGCCGCGTCCGCATGGCGTCGGGATCGGAATCGAGCCGTCTCTGGACCTCCTCGACCACATGCTCATGCTCCCAGCGCGCGATGCGGCGTTCCTTGGACGGCGTACATTGGCTCTTGATCGCGCAGCCTTGGCACGCCGCTGTCGACCAGTAACGGCGCAGCGTCATTCCATGCTCGATGTTGGTGTAGTGATAGGGCAGCAGCTGGCCGGATGGGCAGCGGTAGACGTCCTCATCAGGCAGGTAGGCGAAGTCCTGTTTGCCGAACCGGCCCTCCGCCTTGGCGTTCGACGTCATGGGCTTGGGCAAGGTGACTACAACGCCAGCCTCTTCGCAGGCTAATATCTCCTCTCCGTCGAAGTAGCCACGGTCGGCGACCGCCTCGAGTTTGTCCACTTCGAGCACTTCTTTGGCTTGCTTCGACATCCGAGCAAGCTGCCCACGGTCGTTGCCTACGTTTATGACCTCGTGCGTGACAATCAGATGGTGTTCGGTGTCCACCGCGACCTGGACATTGTAGCCGACGACACCCGATCCGCGTCCGCTGGTGGCCATCGAACGGGCATCCGGATCGGTGAGCGATATCTGTTGATCCGGCGTGTTGCGCATCTCCGCATCAAGCACTTCCAGGCGGCTCATCTCCTGCTTCAGCCGAGCGATCTTTTCCTTGATTCTCGTCGTCTTGATGCTAATCGCTTCCGATGGCTCCTGCCGATCGGCGCTATCGAGTTGACGCAGATATCGACCGACGCTTTCCTCGATCTGCGCCATCCGCCTCGTCATCTTGGCATGCGTGAAGTTGCGGTCGCGGTTGTTCACCGCCTTGAACTTGCTGCCGTCGATCGCGACGCTTGGGGTCTGCAACAGGCCCATTTGCCGGCATAGTGCAATGAACTTCGCACAAACCTTCCGGATCGCCGCTCCATTGTCCTTCCGGAAATCGGCGATCGTCTTATGATCGGGAGCCAGGCGGGCGATCAGCCACATCACCTCGATATTGCGGCACGCCTCACGTTCTAGACGGCGACTGGATTGCACCCGATTGAGATAACCGTAGATGTAAAGCTTCAGAAGGACTGCCGGATGATAGGACGGCCGGCCTGTCTCCTTGGATCACACGCTCAAACCCCATTCCATGCAGGTCGATCGCCTCGACAAACGCATCGATCACATGAACCGCGTTGTCCTTGCTTACCCAATCCTCCAGACATTCCGGCAAGAGCGTCAGCTGGGATCTGTCCGGGCCTTCAACGAAGCGTCCCATCCGTATCCCCCATCAGGAAACGGAGAAATCCTAGCCGACTCGTGGCTTTTCACACAGCCAGGCTCAGTTCCTGAAAAACGATAACGGATGTGAATTTGGTTTGCGCCGCCTACCTCAGGCCGAAAAGTGATTCTGAGCTGAGAATCTCGCAATAGAAGAAGCATGAAAAACTTTCGCAGACCCTGCGTCCGCCACGGCGCTCAATCACCAAAGAGGTAGGCGCAAAAGTGCAAATCCAGATCGAAAGCTTACCAAAACGCAGGATTAATCCATCGGATGCATTGTAACTGGGCTGGGCCTAAAGACCGACCCAATTGCTTTTGTTCTCTTTTTGTTCTATGGTGAATTATGGCCTTCCTCAGTGAGCAGGAACTTGAAAGCCTGCGCATCGATCAGAGCGTTTTCCATATCGTCGGCCCGGGAGAGGAGCACTTTCAGCTACTGACAGAGTTCGACGCCGGTCGATACGCATCTTTTTTCTTGGGCCGCGTCCGCTCGGTCAACAGCGGAAACCGATACGAATTTCTGGAAGATGCCCCAGTCCGGGCGCAACTCGCGCGCATCAGCCGGGACAAGGCGACCTTCCAGGAGGAGAGCGAAAAGCTGGCTACCGCCTTTAATAACGCCCATGGAGGTAGCACCGCTGTGGGGGCTTTCTTGATCTTCTCCCTGTCCTGTTCGAGCGGCCGGCTGTTTGCGCTGTTGAAATTCGAGGACGAGAAGGTTCTGACCTACGACTACGACGTCACCCATGGGCTCTCACGAAAGCCGAAGCCGACCTTCGGCGAAATCGAGCGGACATTTGTCCAGAACCGCAACGCCTTGCAGAAGGCCGCGCTTGTCAAGCTGCGCAAAGACGGCGACGAAATCTGCGTTGTCGATCGCCAGAATCCCCAGCGGCCCGCCGCGTATTTCGAACAATTCCTGCTCGTGCGACGCCAGCGGACGGAAGAAGAGCTGACCAAGGCAATCATCGACGTCACGCGCAACATTGCACACAAGCACAAAGACATACTTCCGCAAGACGCGATGAAAAATCTGGCGCAACGCCTCTATGATGCCACCCAGTCAGGTGGATCCGTCGACGGCGAAAGCGCTGAAAATTGGCTGAACAGCATTTTTGGACCGCTGCCTGACGACAGCCCAGTCGTGACAGACTTCAAGGCCAGGCTGAAGCGCGAAGGAATGGCAGGTGAATCGTTCGTGCTCCAAAAGAATGCGATTGCGGCGCCCAGAAACCGCCGCGTCGAGACGGCAAGCGGGGTTAAATTGACATTTCCTGCCGGTTTGACGCCGTCAGTCATTTCGGTCGATCGCGACAAGGGCGAGATTATCATCAGGGACAAGATCACACTCGATGACCTCGAGCTCAACACATCTGGTCGAGCGCGTTCGTGAGCTAGTCGGGAACGGCGCCTCGGCGGACGAGCGTGTTGACGCCCTCGTGTTGCGAGGGCGGCTGCCGTCCGCCGACGCACAGCTGGCTTGGCTCGGATTCGCCGGCGACGTCCCGGCGCCGTTCTCGTCCTTGCAGGTTTATAATCCGGCTCTCGGCGGAGATCTTGTCGCGGGCGATGTCTTTGATTCGACGCGCGAGGTGGTGATCACGCTTGGAAAGCCAGTTGCGGATGGTTGCGTCTTCTTTATCTTCCAATCCGGCGTTCCGCAATATCTGACGCAACGGACTGTCCTCCCGCGCCTCGCCATTGCAGACTTCCCTTCCACTCAGGGGTTTCGCGCGCGAGGATTGGAGGTCGCAGCATGGGATCTGGCGCAGCCGACCCCACCGTCAGAATCCCCGCTCGACCCAATCGATCCGAGCCGTTACGTCCGCGACTTCGTGCCGGATCGTGAAGTCGTCACCGATCTCAATCCCTGGATGCTCGTGGCCGCGCCAGCAGTTTCATCGCCCGCCTATCAAGCCTGGGAAAGGATTGCTGCCCGCAGATTGCTGGGCGGTCTCGTCTCTCGCGCCTGGCTCGATGAAGGCCAGGTTTGGTTGCAGGCCACGGCGACGCCTCCGATCTATCGCATCAAGGCTGATGATCCTGCCGTGCCGGACGCTCGTGCTCAACTGACTGAAGCCGCGAGCTGGGTCTTCCTTTCGGGAACGGACATCGAGGCACGCCATCTGCTCTTTTCTGGTGAGCTGGCTCGGGCGAGCCGTCCTCAGCAGGATCTCGCCACGACCTTGGACCAGGCACTTGAGGCGGCCAAAGCTGCCTATGAAGCTCACGTCCAATCATCCAGTCGCGAGACGCTGAAGGCGCTCGCTGATCTCCGCAAGACGGTTATTGATGAAACTCAAAAGGTGGCGCAACGAGCGCAAGACCTTGCAGCAACGCTTTGGCGCGACCTGGCCGTCTCGGCAGCGCCTTTCATACTGAAGATCTTTGGCGACGCGGCCAAAACGTCGGACACCCTCATTTCTTCTCTTTTCTACTTTGCTGCCGCTGCGTTCATCGGTGTATCATTTGTTTTGCAGTGGCGTATCAATCGGGCGTTCTTCCAAAGTCAAGCCTCGTCCCGGCGGAGCTGGTTGCAAAGTCTCTACAGCTATATCTCGGTTCGCGAGCGGGAAGAAATTGCTGAAACCCCTATCGAGGAAGCGATGAAGAACTACCGGGAAACCCGCGGCGTACTGCTTGGGGCCTACGTATTTTTGATCGGAGTTCTCGTAGCAGCGGGGGTGCACACCCTGCACGATGTGCCGCCCTCACCATCGAGCGCCGCGACAGGCGTGGCGCCGAGCTCAGCTACAGTTCCGCCACCTTCGACGAAGCCGCCATAAGACGCGCATGCGCTCGACACGGGACAGACTGTAAGGACCTTGTTGCTCGCCGTTTGGCGCAAGATGAACCTTGATCCGGACATTTCCGCGGACAATCCAGCATTTGAGAACGGCACGGCTCACGAAATCGGTGAGGATCGAATTCGAGACATTTGGGCCAAGGCGAGAATTCTGGTCAACGACCTCGCGGCCTGCCTTATTTCTGAATCTTCAGATCAACTGCGATCAGACGCTGCCGCTGTCTTCAGGAGAGCAGTTACGCCTCACTGTTGCGATGTCTTGCGACCGCAGAAGAGAGAGAGCCGATGAACTGCTACAGGATTTGGCTCAATGATCGCGTGCTCAAGACGCAT